>JAEZGP010000527.1 GCA_023437285.1 Actinomycetes bacterium
GCGACGACGACCGAGACGGCCATGCAGCGTTCCCCGGCGGAGCCGAAACCGGCCGAGACCGCCGCGTCAGCGGCGAGGTCGAGGTCGGCGTCGGGCAGCACCACCATGTGGTTCTTCGCCCCGCCCAGCGCCTGGACCCGCTTGCCGGCGGCGGTGCCGCGCTCGTAGACGTAGCGGGCGATCGGCGTGGAACCGACGAACGACACCGCCCGCACCTCGGGGTGCTCCAGCAGCGCGTCGACGGCCTCCTTGTCGCCGTGTACGACGTTGAACACGCCGTCGGGCAGGCCGGCCTCGGTGAACCACTCGGCGAGTTTCACCGACGCCGACGGGTCCTTCTCCGACGGCTTGAGCACGACCGTGTTGCCGCAGGCGATGGCGATCGGGACGAACCACAGCGGGACCATGGCCGGGAAGTTGAACGGCGAGATGACCGCGACGACGCCGAGCGGCTGGCGGATCGAGTAGGTGTCCACCCCGGTGGACACGCCCTCGGAGAAGCCGCCGCGCAGCAGGGTCGGGATGCCGCAGGCGTACTCGATGATCTCCAGGCCGCGCTGCACCTCGCCGGCGGCGTCGGAGAGCACCTTGCCGTGTTCGGCGGTGATGAGGGCGGCCAGTTCCGCGCGGCGCGCGTTGACGATCTCGCGCATGGCGAACAGCACCTGGGTCCGCTTGGCCAGCGAGGTCCGCCGCCAGGCCGGGGCGGCCTTGGCGGCGGCCGCGACCACGGCGTCCACGTCGGCGGCGGACGCCAGGTCGACCTGTGTCTGCACGGCACCGGTGGCCGGGTCGAAGACGTCACCGTGGCGTGCCGCGCCGGCGGTCCACGCCCGCCCGTCGACGAAATGCGTGATCACGCCGTCTCCCTGTCCACGGTCGTCAGGGCCTCGACCAGGATGTTCAGCCCTTCGCGGGCCTCGTCTTCGGTGAGGGTGAGCGGCGGGCCCATCCGCAGCGTGTTGCCGTAGAGGCCGCCCTTGCCGACGAGCAGCCCGAGCCGGCGGCACTCCTCGAAGGCCCGGTTGGTGGCGTAGGGGTTGGGGTTGGTCGTGCCGGGCTCGACGAACTCGATGCCGATCATCAGGCCCTTGCCGCGCACCTCGCCGACGATGCCGAGGTCGCGGGTGCGCTCGCGCAGGCCGTCATGCAGGATCGCGCCGGTCCGCGCCGCGTTCGCTTGAAGATCATTATCGAGTACGTAGTCGACGACCGCGTTGCCGGCCGCCGCCGAGATCGGGTTGCCGCCGAAGGTGGAGAACGAGACCGCGTTGATCGCGTCGATGATCTCGGCCCGGCCGACCACGCCGGCCAGGGCGAAGCCGTTGCCGATGCCCTTGGCGAAGGTCAGCAGGTCGGGCGTGACGCCGTGGGCCTGGTAGCCCCAGAAGTGCTCGCCCGTGCGGCCCCAGCCGGTCTGCACCTCGTCGCAGATGAACAGGATGCCGGTCTCGTCGAGCACCTTGCGGTACGCCCCGAACAGCCCGTCGGGGGAGTGCACGAACCCGCCCACGCCCTGGATCGGCTCGGCGATGAGCGCCGCGACGTCGCCGCTGGTGGTCGTCGCGAGCACCTCGCGCAGGTCGGCGACGGCCGCGTCGATGTGCGCGTCGTCGTCGAGGTGGGCGAGCAGGCCGCGCAGCCGGTCCCCGGAGTGCAGGAACGTGACGTTGAGCGGGTTCAGCGCCGACGCCGACCAGCTGCGGTGCCCGGTGACCCCCATCGTGGCGTACGTGCGGCCGTGGTAGCTGTTGCGCACCGCGAGGATCTGGTTGGAGCGCCGGTACGCCGTGGCGAGCAGCAGCGCGGTCTCGTTGGCCTCGGTGCCGGAGTTGGTGAAGAAGACCTTGGCGTCGGGGATGCCGGACAACCGGGCGATCTTTTCGGCGAGCTCCACCTGCTGGCGGACGAGGTACAGCGTGGAGGTGTGCACGATGCCCGTGTCGAGCTGGCGGCGCACCGCGTCGCTGATCTCCGGGATGTCGTACCCGATCATGTTGGTCAGGACGCCGCCGAAGAAGTCGAGGTAGACCCGCCCGTCGGCGCCGGTGACCCGTCGGCCCTTCCCGGAGACGAGCTCCAAGGGCTCCTCATAGTAGATCGGCATCCACGCCGGCATGACGGCGCGGTGGCGGGTGATCAGGTCGTCGCTGGTCATGGGTCGTCGTCCTTCGCGTGGCGGGCCTCCTGGCACGCTCGCACCCCGCGGGCTTTCAGGCAAGCCACACCCTGTGCGCCAGGCCGCCCGCTTGCTTGACACATCGTCCACCGACCCGGGCGGATGGGCCCTGGTGCGCGACGAAATCGGTACGAAAGGCCGATCTGCGTGCGGAGTCCCGGTGATACATTGCAATCTGTCTATGTTCTGGCTCTTGAACGTCCCCTTGAGTCTGGAAGGACACGCTCATGAGGCGTACCCGCATCCTGTCCCTGGCCGCCGTGGCGTCGCTCGCTGCCGGCCTGTCCCTGGCCGCGGTGCTCGCCGCGGCCCCCGCCTCCGCGACCACGCCGAGCGTCGTCGCGGCCGCCACACCCCCGGCGACCGCCGCCACGTCCCGGCCGCTGGTCTCGCCGACGGCCACCCGGACGAGCCCGTCGCTGATCGCCGACGCGCTCTGCTACGTCAACTGGTACGTGCAGAGCCAGACGGCGACGACGTTCCAGGCCCTGGTGACGTTCCGCAACCCGACCTCCGGCACGATCGCGCCGCCCTGGACGCTGTCGTGGAACTTCGCCAACGGCCAGACCATCACCGCCATCCTGGCCGGCGCCACGTCGGTCAGCCAGACGGGCTCCCGGGTCACCGTGAGCGGCGCGGAGACGGTGGGCGGCGGCCAGTCGCACTCCTTCATCGTCACCGGCACCTGGAACGGCTACGCGAACACCACGCCGACGGGCTTCTCGCTGAAGCCGCCGCCCGGCGTGTACTTCTTCAGCTGCAGCGTGACGACGAACGCGCCGCAGAC
>JAEZGP010000573.1 GCA_023437285.1 Actinomycetes bacterium
CCCAACCCGGCCGGCGCGGGGTTCGTGAAGCTGTTCGGCCGCTCCACGCGCCTGCGGCGTACGGAGGGCCCGTGGGCGGTCGCGCCGACCGTACCGCTGTTGGGTCGGTGGTTGACGTTCTTCGCGGAGCGCTACGAGCACCCCGGGTCGGCCTCGCTGGTGGCGGTGACGAGCGCGCTGAGCGCGCACTGGGCGACCGGGCAGTCCGCGCTGGAGGACGCCAACCTGGCCGCTCTGCTGGGCTGGATCGACCCGCCCACCGGGCTGACCGGTGCGCAGGCGGCGGCCGCCGCCGAGGGCCCGCTGACCTGGCCGCCCGCCGGCCCGGTCACCGACCCGACGTTCGACAACGAGGTGCTGGCCGCGCTCATGGAGGCGTACGCGAACGCCCCGGGCGAACGGACGCTGGCCCAGCTGACGGCGGCCCTGCGCACGCAGGTCGAGCCGACGTGGCGGCTGGTGTGGCGGGCCGTCGAGCTGCTGCGCGCCCTGCCGCCCGGCGAGCGCGTGGCGCTGCGCTGGGCCGCGGACCGCGACGCGTACTCCGCCATGGTCATGTCGATCGTCGACGGGCGACCGCCGCAGCCGAGGCGCGACGGCGCCGTGGCCGCCGCCGGGCGGCTCAACCGGCTGGAGCGCGACCAGGCCAGCTACGACGTGCAGCGGGCGTTCGACGACCCGCTGGTGTTGGCGGAATACCGGCTCAGCGGCGAGGCGTTCGCCGGCGTGGTCACCGCCGCGCAGCCCGACCGGGTCGACGCGAGCGGCAAGCGGCGGGTACTGCGACCGCACGTCACCGTCCTCACCGACGACCCGGTCCGGTTCGGCCCGGGTGCCGCGCTCACCTCGCCGGCCCGGCCGGCGCAGAAGGCGACCGTGGTCGCGGTCGGCGCGGGCGACAAGCCCGAGGTGGTCCTGGAGCTGTCGGGCGGCATGGGCGGTTCGTTGCAGGCCCCGCCGGGCACGGTCCCGGAGGTGGGGGAGCAGGTGGTCTACTCGTCGCTGGCCGACGACTACCAGCAGGCCCCGCAGTTCCCGGACCGCGAGGACACCCCGTGGACGCACGGCGGCCCGCCGCCGCAGTACGTGCCGACCGACGAGGACGCCGCGGAGGAGTGGTCGTGATCCTGGACGCGGTCCTCGCCGACCTGGCCGACCGGCCCGGCGTGGTGGTCGACTCCCCGCCCGGCGCGGGCAAGTCCACGCTGGTCACTCAGGCCGCGGGCCGCCTCGCCGCCGACCGCGAGCGGGTCATGATCGTGGCGCAGACGAACGAGCAGGTCGACGACCTGGTCGACCGCATCGCCCGGCACGCACCGGCGGTCACGATCGGCCGGCTGTCGGCCGGCAACTACCAGCCGACCGCCCGGGTCGCCCACCCCACGGTCACGATCGGGCAGAAGGTCACCGACCTGGCCGGCGTTACGATCACGATCGCCACGGCCGCGAAGTGGGCCACGATCCGCGAGGGGTCGTGGCCGTGGGCGATCGTCGACGAGGCCTACCAGATGCGCTCCGACATGCTGCTGCGCGTCGCCGCCCGGTTCGAGCGGGCCCTGTTCGTCGGCGACCCTGGCCAGCTCGACCCGTTCTCGACCGTCGATATCGACAGGTGGACCGGCCTGACGTGGGACCCGCTGCAGAGCGCTGTCGCCGTCATGCTGCGCCATAACCCCGACCTGCCCGTACACCGGCTGCCCGTGTCGTGGCGGCTGCCGGTGACGGCCGCGCCGGTCGTCGCGGAGGCCTTCTATCCCTTCACGGGCTTCGAGGCCGGCTCGACGGCGGCCGACCGGTCGCTGTCGTTGCGCACCCGCGCGCTGGGCGCCGGCCCGCTCGACGACGTACTGGCCATGGCCGCGCGGACCGGCTGGGCCCACTACGAACTGCCCGCGCGGCACACCCTGCGTACGGACGGCGAGGCCGCCGCCGCGTGCGCGGCCCTGGCCACCCGCCTGTTGCAGCGCGGCGCTGTCGCGGTCTCCGAACGCGAGCGCGACGGCGCGCCGGTCACCGCGGCGCGCATCGCGATCGGCACCGCGCACCGCGACCAGGCCGCGGCCATCCGCTCGATGCTCGGTCCCGCCGCGGGCGAGGTCACCGTGGACACGGCCAACCGCCTGCAGGGCCGCGAGTACGACGTGACGATCGTGCTGCACCCGCTGTCCGGCCGCCGCGACGCGACCGCCTTCCACCTGGAGTCCGGGCGGCTGTGCGTGCTCGCGTCCCGCCACCGCCAGGCCTGCGTGGTGGTGGGCCGCGCCGGGATCGCCGAACTGCTCGACGCCCACCCGTCCGCCGAGCCCGTGCACCTGGACGTGCCGGTCAAGTTCCCGGACGGCTGGGAGGCCAACCAGGCGATCCTCGCCAAGCTCGCCGAGCATCGCATCGAAGCACCACGATGATGGCGACGTCCGCGCGCGGCACGGTGACCGGATAGCCGACTGCGCACGGGTGTCGATCCCGCCAAGGTGTGCCGTATGGGTGTGCCGATCGATCTCGGGAACTGGCTGACGCCGCTCCTCGGCCAGTACGACGCGCTCATCGAGCGTGCCCGCGACCGGCTCGACGCGACCGCCGGCCGGCCGCTGCGGGCCTGGCTTCGCCCGATTCTGCTCGCGGTCGCCATCACGATCGGCCTGGTGGCGCTGCTGCGCCTGCTGCTGACAGGCCTGACGGCCGGCGGGCCGGTGTCCCGGTGGATCGGCGCGGCGGTCGCCGGCGTGCTGGCGCTCATCCTGCTCGTCGTGGTGATCCGCAACGTGGTCATCTCGCTCATCGAGCCCCACCAACGGCGCCTGCTGCTGGTCGCGCTGCTCACCTCGACCGCCGCGGTGCTCGTCGGCGTCGAGGCGTTCGCGGCCACCAGCGTGGCGTTGGCCGAGCGCGCGCCGCCGCTGTGGACGGCCGAGCGGTTCTACCTCTGGCATCTCGTGGACGCCGTGCCGCTGCTCGACATTCCGGATCGGCTCGGCTGGGTCGAGCCGGCCGTCCTGCCCGGGCTCGCGGGACGACTGCTCGTGCTCGGCTACGCCCTCATCGTCATCCCTCCTCTGGTACGCGTCGGCGTCGCCGCGTACGGATACGTGGAGGGGCAGGCGCAGCAGCGCCGCTACACCCGGGCGATTGCCCGGCAGGTGAGCGCGGTCCGGCTGTTCACCGCCGACCGGCAGGCGCCCCTGGTCCTGGTCGTGGGCGCCGGCGCCGGGGCGGTGTGGTCGCTGGGCGGCCGGTACCTCGACGGCACCGTACGGGTGTGGTCGCTGACCACGCTGGCGTTCGTCGGCGCGGTGGCGCTGGCGGCGGTGCTCGCCCGCCTGGTCGGCGCGGCCCTGATCGAGTTGGCGGAGCAGGCCGGGGCGGTCACGTTGATCCTCGCGGCGGCGCTCGTGTGGTTCGACAGCCCGGCGCGGCGCGTGCTGCTGCCCGGTGCCGCCGGCTGGGGCGCCTGGGACAAGGTGTGGGCGACGCTCGGCGTGTGGCTGCTCGTCCTGCTGCTGGCGATCGTGCTGCTGTGGGCGACGCCGGAGTTCACCGACGCGGCCGCGTCGCTCGCGTTGGTGGTGGGTTTCCTGGGCACCGACGCGCCGGCCGCGCGCTGGCTGCACGCCCACCTGACCTGGCAGCCGTGGGGCCTACCGCTCAGTCGCGTGGCCGTAGGTGCGTGCGCCTGGTTCACGGTGGCCTACCTGCTACGCAACCTGTGGCTCGCGGCCCGCCGGCCGCCCATCCTGGGCCACGCCGACCATCACGACACGGCCAGCGGCCTGCGCCAGGACCTGCGCGGGTACGCCCTCGTGGCGGTGCAGATCGTGATCGCGGCCGGCGCGGCGCTGGTCCTGCTGCGTACGGCCGGCCTGGCGCGCGGCCCGGACGCCGACGGGTGGACGCAGGCCTCGTGGGCGTTGACCGCCGCGTCCTGGCACGTGCTCGACTCGCTGCCGGGTCCGGACGTGTCGGAGGTCCTGGACTGGCGGCTGACCGCCGACGTGACCGGCCCGTGGGCGGGCCTGGTGATGATCCTGGCCGTCGCGGCGGTGGTGATCTTCGCGGGCCTACCGATCCTGCGTACGGTCGTGCTGTGGGCGCGGCTGACCGCCGGGCACCCGCGCACCGGCGAGGCGCTGGCGGCCGTTCCTACCACGGTGGTGGCGGACCTGCGCGTGGTGCTGACCTACCTGGAGGCGGCGGCGGCCGGGGTCCAGCCGGACGACGTGACGACCACCCGCCGGTCCTGGCCCTTCAACACGCCGCGGGAGGTCAGCACCCCGGCCGTGGTGGTCGCGGACGAGCACCTCGTCGCCGCCGAGCTGAACCGCACGCACCTGCTCGACCTGTTCGGCGCGCCCTCGCGCGGGTACGACCTGGCCGATGCCGCCCTGCGGCACACCGCGGAGGCCCTCCGCGCGGCCGTGCGCCAGTCCGGTCCGTTCGGCTCCCTCCGGTCGCCGCGTGCGCGGCCGGGGCGGTCGCCGTCGGTGGATCTGGGCGTCGCGGTGTCCGAGGCCCGCGAGGCGGTCGACCGGTTCGCCGAGGTCGCGCAGCGCTGGGAGCAGGTCCGGCGCGACGTTGACCACACCGGGGACTAAATCGGCCGGGCGGCCGGTTGACCGACCGTGTGATCGACGTACCGTTGTCTGTTCTTGATCTTGCACCCGTGCAGGCGGGCGCCTCCGCGGGGGAGGCGCTGCGGCACACCACGCGGCTGGCCGTACGGGCCGAGGAGCTGGGCTACCAGCGCTTCTGGGTGGCCGAGCACCACAACATGCCGGCCATCGCGAGCTCGTCGCCGGCCGTGCTCATCGCGCACCTGGCCGCCGCCACGAAGACGATCAAGGTGGGTTCCGGCGGGGTGATGCTGCCCAACCACGCCCCGCTCGTGGTGGCCGAGCAGTTCGGCACCCTGGAGGCGCTGCACCCTGGCCGCATCGACCTGGGCATCGGCCGCGCGCCGGGCACCGACCAGGCGACCGCCCTCGCGCTGCGACGCACCGTCGAAGGGCTCTCGGCCGAGGACTTCCCGCAGGAGCTGACCGACCTCATCGGCTACTTCACGGGCGAGCGGACCCGCTCGCGGATCATCGCCTCGCCGGGTCGAGGCGACATGCCCGACATCTGGCTGCTGGGCTCCAGCGGGTTCAGCGCCCAGCTCGCCGGCCTGCTCGGGCTGCCGTTCAGCTTCGCGCACCACTTCTCGGGCCAGAACACCCTGCCGGCGCTCGCCCTCTACCGCGACACCTTCCGGCCGTCGGCCTACCTGTCCAAGCCGTACGCGATGGTCGCGGTGAACGCGATCTGCGCCGAGACGGACGAGCGCGCCAGGTGGCTCGCCGGGCCGGCGAACCTGTCGTTCCTCAAGCTGCGGCAGGGCCGCCCCGAGCCGCTGGCGACCCCGGACGACGCCGCCGCGTACCCGTACTCCGAGCTGGCGACCCGCATCGCCCGAGGCGAGGCGCGGCTGTTCCGGCTGGGCCTGTACCTGACCGTTCACGCCGCCGACCCGGACGAGTTGGCGCAGCGGGTGACCGAGGTCCGCAACCTCGCTGCCTCCATGCTGTTGGACACGGCACCCGCGTCGTGGCGGCAGTTGCAGGGCTGGATCTCGACCCTGCCGCTCGGCTTTGACGCGCTCGGGATGCGGCGGGTCTTCGACACCGACGCCCTCGCCGCGACGTTCCCTTTCACCAGCCCCGACCTTCCCATCACCAGCGGCGAGACCGGTATGGGCGTGTTGTTCGGGTTGAACCTCGCCTCCACCGGTGTGGTCGTGTGGGACCGGTGGGCGCAGGACAACTACAACACGGTCATCCTCGCCCGATCCGGCGCGGGTAAAAGCTTCCTGGCGAAGCTCGACCTACTACGCAACCTGTACCTCGGCGTCGACGCGTTCGTCATCGACCCCGAGGACGAGTACCTCGCCCTCGCGGAGGCGGTCGGCGGCACGGTGATCCGGCCCGGCGCCCCCGGGGTACGGGTCAACCCGCTCGACCTCAACCCCGGCGACGGCGAGGACGCGATGTACCGGCGGACCCAGTTCATGCAGACCTTCACCGCCGTGGCCACCTCCGGTGGGGGATATGAGACCGCCGCACTGTCCGCGCAGGAGGCTGCGGCGTTGGACGATGCGGTGCTGGCCGCCTACCGGAGCAAGGGCATCACCACCGATGCGCGTACCTGGCGCCGCCCGCCGCCGCTGCTGGCCGACGTTGAGGCGGCGTTGCGGGAGCTGGGCGAGCACGGCCGCGCGGTGGCCGCGAAACTGCGTCCCTACACCGTCGGCAGCTTCAAGGGCCTGTTCGACGGGCCGACCACCACCACACCCGAGGGCCGCCTCGTGGTGTACGCCATCAAGGATCTGCCCGACGAGCTCAAGCCGGTCGGCACACTGCTCACCCTGGACGCGATCTGGCGCAAGGTCGCCAGCTCGCCGCCGGACGTACGCAAGGTGGTGTTGGTGGACGAGGCGTGGCTGATGCTGCGCGCCGGCCTGGGCGCCCGGTTCCTGTTCCGGCTGTCGAAGTCTGCCCGCAAGTACGGTGCCGGACTGACCGTGGTCACCCAGGACGCGGCCGACGTGCTCGCCACCGAGGTCGGTCGCGCGGTGGTCTCCAACGCCACCACCCAGATCCTGATGCGGCAGGCGCCGCAGGCCATCGACGCGGTGGCCGAGGCGTTCGACCTCACCGACGGCGAGCGGGCGTTCCTGCTGGCCGCCAGCCGCGGCGATGCGCTTCTCGTGTGCGGGACCAGCCGGGTCGCCTTCCACAGCCTCGCCTCCGACATCGAGGCGGGTCTGGTCGTGACCGGATCCGGCGCGGCCCGGCCGAGCTGACCGCCGCACCCCTATCTGCGCCCTCTCCGATCTTGTCTGGAGTTCTGTCGTGCTGCCCACAATCAGGACCACTCGGACACCGTCCACACCGGACTTGCTGGCGCCGAACCCGCCGGCTGAGGGCTGTACGCCCGGCCGCGACGGTGTTCCCGACTCACCGCTGGGTCATCTGATGTGCGGGGACTACCTCCTGCATGCCCCGCACACTCTGTGGCTGTTCGCCCGCTCGCATTGGCTGCCGCTACTCGCCTTGGCCGCCCTCATGACGGCCGCTCGGGTTGGGTGGCGGGTGTGGCGGCGACGCTTGTGGCGCCACGCCGCCCGGTCGGCGGTGTGGCTGGAGATCGTTCCGCCGGTCACCGCGACCCCGGCCGCCACGTACGCGCTGTGGCAGCTCCTGGCGACCGTCCTGCCCGCGTCGCGGCGCTTGACCGCGCGGGCGCGCCGGCTGGTGTGGGAGGTCCACGCCACGCCAACCGGGATGCGCGCCGGGCTGTGGGTGCCGGCGGGGATCAACCCGACCGCCGTCATGCGGGCGCTGCACCGGGCGTGGCCGGGCGTACGCGCCGAACAGGCACCACCGCCGCGACTGGCTCCCGAGCGTCCGACCGTGGGCGTGGCGCTGCGCTCCACCCAACCGGACTGGCTACCGCTGGTGGACGACGCCGCCCCACCGACCGCCCGCCGGTGGGAGTCCGCCCCGCTCGAGGACGACCGCATCCGCGCCGTCTTCGATGGGCTCGCCGCCGCCGGCCGCACCGGAGGCGGACTGCTGCAGGTCCACGTGGCCCGCGCCCCACGTCACCGCGTCGCCGTGCTTCGCCGTGCCTCGGTCAACCCGCAACGCGTACGCCGCCAGCACGGCGGCCCCCGCCTGCTCATCCTCGCCCTGGAGGCACTCCGTGCCGGGATCAGCGGCCTGCTGGATCTCGTGATGCAAGGTCCGTCGGGCTCCGGGCACCCGTCCGGTAGGACCGATCCGGTTGTGGCCGAGCAGGCCCGGCAGGCCCGCGCCAAGCACGCCGCCGGCCCGCACCTGCTCGACGCGATCCGGGCCACCGCGACCGGCCCCACCCTCGCGGCGGCGCGAGCGGCAGCGGCCGACATCACCTCCGGCTACAGCCTGCTCTCGGCGCACTGGCGACCGACCCGCCTGCGGCGCGCCGTCACGGTGACCAACGGGCGTTGGATTCCCGAGAAGGCGATGCAGCTCGCCACCGCCGCCGAGACGGCCGCCCTCGCAGGGTTGCCGGCCGAGCCGTCCGCCTACGGGATGCCCGCCGCCGGTTCCCGTCGCCTGCCCGCCAGCCGCGACGTCTTCACCGCACCAGCCGCAGGCGACCGCCCCGACGCCCGGCCACCTACGGCCTCGCGTCATGACGAGCTGCCCGAGCCGGACCACGACCGCGGCGGGGACGAGCCCGCCGTATGGAGCGCGCCGTGACTGGCGACGCGGCTCGACCGCAGCGGCAGGCGCGGCTGCGCCTGGTGCCAGCCGACGAGCGAGAGGGCTTGGGCGGCAAGGTGATCGGCTACACCAACGCCGGCCCCCGGATGCGCGTGGGCATCTCCCTGCCCGACTGCCGCCACCACCTGCACGTGCTCGGCCCGACCGGCACCGGCAAGACGAGCCTGCTGCTGCGGATGATCCTCGACGACGTGCAGGCCGGACGCGGCGTGGCCGCGTTCGACCCCGCGAAAGGCGACCTGATCCGCGACCTACTCGACGTGCTCCCCGCTGACTGCGGCGACCGCCTCGTGATCGTAGATCCGGACGAGACGGCCGCACCGCCGGCGATCAACCTGCTCGACCCCAAGGTGCACGGCGGTAGCCCGCACGACGTGGCCGCCCACATCACCTCCGTCATGTCGAAGGTGTGGTCGCGGTGGTGGGGCGACCGGATGACCGAGTTCGCCTATCACGGCCTGCTCACCCTGGCCTACCTGCCCGGTTCCACCATCGCGCAACTGCCCCGCCTGCTCTCCGACGCCAAGTGGCGGGCCGGACGAGTGCAGGCCGTCATCGGGGCGCTCGGTGCGTGGGAAGCCGGCACCCTGGCCGAGTTCTGGGACGGGTTCAACGCCCTGCCCGCCGGTTCCCGCGCCGGTCTAGTCGCGCCGTTGTTGTCGCGGCTTCGCCTGGTCCTTGCCCACCCCCTCGCGGCCGGGCTGTTCGGGGTCGCGACGACCACGTTCAGCTTCGCCGACATCCTCGACGGCGGCGTACTGCTGTGCCGGCTACCCAAGGGCGTGCTCGGGGAGGACGGCACGAGGTTGGTTGGTTCGCTGCTGTTGTCCGGACTGTGGCAGGCCACCGCCGCTCGCGCCCGCATCCCCGAACGCCAACGCCTCGACGCCTCCGTCGTCCTGGACGAGTGCCACAACTTCCTGCACCTGCCGATCGGCATCGATGACGCCCTCGCCGAAGCCCGCGGCCTGCACACCTCGTTCGTCCTGGCCCACCAATACCTGGGCCAACTGTCGCGGGACATGGCCGAGGCGATCGACGCCAACGCCCGCAACAAGGTGTACTTCGCCCTCGCCCCGAAAGACGCGGTCGACCAGTCCCACCACGTCAAACCCTGGCTGGACGACGGCGACCTGATGCGCCTGGGTGGCTACGAGGTCGTGCTCCGCCCGGTCGCCGGCGGGCGGGCGGTGCGCCCGGTCACCGTCGACACCATCGCCCCACCGTCCCCGCATCCGGGCCGCGCCGACCGGCTACGCGAGGTGGCCCGCCAGCGCACCGGACTCGGCCAGTCCGAACGGCGGGCGCTGCTCGGTGACGCCGCCACCGCGACCGCCGCGGGCACGTCGAGCGCCGAGGAGCTGGCGCAGCCGACGCCGTTGGTCGGTGCCAACACCTTCCCGATCAACGGCACGGCTACGGCGAAGAACACCGGCCGTTCTAACGAGGAATCTAACGAGCTTCCTCACGAGCGTTCCCGCAGCCGCGAGCACCCGGGTCACCGCTCGGGCCGCAACATGCCGGCTGGGCAGGTCAACCACGGTGAGGAGGGCCGGTGAACCGGAACCGACTGATAGGGGATATCACTCCACATGGCCCCGCCGTCCGCCTCACGGCGTCCGTCGTGGCCGCCGAACTGTCCCGCATCACCCCCCGCGACCAACTCCTGCTCGACTACCTGTACCAACACCACACCTTCACCACCGACCAGCTCGCCGACCTCACCTTCGGCACCGTCGGCCGCGCCCGCGCCCGACTCAACACCCTGTACGCACGCGCCGTCCTGGAC
>JAEZGP010000608.1 GCA_023437285.1 Actinomycetes bacterium
GTGGAGCGGCTGCCGGAACGGGTGCGCGCGCACTGGCGCGCGGCCCACGAGCCGCCGGACGATCCGTCCGCCGCGCAGCCGCCCTTAGCCGCGCACCGACGCGGCTGGCGTCGGCTGTTCCACCGGCGCGGCTGACCCGGCTGACGCGGCCTGCGGCAGGGCGGCGAGCTGCCGGTCGTGCGGCCGGCTGAGCAGCAGCAGCGACGTGATCGCGCCGACGCCGGCGAGGAACATGTCCCACTGGGTGTCCCACTTGTCGCCCTGGGTGGCGAGGAAGTCCTCCGTCGCTGAGCCGCCGATCAGCGACCCCCACCACTCCAGCATCTCGAAGAACGAGCTGAACGCCAGGCAGGCGCACACGACGAGCGGGGCGAGCCAGCGGCTGCCCTTCAGCGGGGACAGCCGGACGAGCAGCTCGCGCACGAGAATCGCCGGCACGAAGCCCTGCGCGAGGTGGCCGAGGCGGTCGTACGGGTTGCGGCTCAGCTCGAACGCGTCGCGTACCCAGTTGCCCAGCGGCGTACGGGCATAGGTGTACATCCCGCCGTAGATCAGGATCAGCGCGTGCACCGCGAGCAGGCAGCACAGGAGCGTGGTAAGCGGGAACCGGCGCCAGGTCAGCAGGATCAGCGGGATCGCCAGGATCACCCAGAACGTCTCCAGCAGCCAGGTGAGGCGGTCTCCGGTAGCCACGCCCGTCACGACGAAGGCCACGAGAACAACACCAAGAAGTACGGGCAGGAGAACGCGCCGGGCCGGGCTCATGGCCGCCGATCGTATCCGTGCGCGGGCCGGGGATACCGTCTGGGCCGTGTCGGACATCCGGGCGTGGCCGTCCCTGACCGCCATCGACCTCGCAGGCCTGGTGCGACGCCGGGAGGTGTCCGCCCTCGAAGCGGTCGATGCCGCGCTGCGCCGGCTCGATGAGGTCGACGGGGCGCTGCGCGCGTTCCGCGAGGTGTGGCCCGACGACGCCCGCCGGGCGGCCCGGGCGGTCGACCGGACGGTGGCCGGTGGCGACCGGCCGCCGCTGGCCGGGGTACCCATCGCGGTCAAGGCGTGGGACGGCCTGGATTCGCCGCAGGCCCGGGCGCTCTTGTCGGCCGGCTGCGTGCCGGTGGGCTCGACGGCGGTACCGGGTCGGGAGGTGGACTGGCAGACGTGGGGCCACAGCGACCGTGGTCCGACCGCCAACCCGTGGCGGGTCGACCGTTCGCCGGGTGGGTCGTCCGCCGGGTCCGCCGTCGCGGTGGCGGCCGGCGTCGTACCCCTGGCGACCGGAACGGACGGGGCCGGCTCCATCCGCATTCCGGCGGCGTGGTGCGGCGTTATCGGCGTCAAGGCCACCCACCGGTCGGGGCTGCGGGCCGGTGGGCCGCTCGCGAGGTCGGCCGCCGACGCCGGCGCGTACCTGCGCCTCACCGTGGGACGGCTGCCCGGCGAACGGGACCGTGCACCCCTGCGCGCCGCGTGGAGCGCCGACCTGGGCTACGCGGAAACCGAGGCGGAGGTGGCCGAAGTCGCGCGGGCGGCGGCGCAGCGGCTCGCCGACGCTGGCGTCATCGCGTGGGTGCCCGGACCCGTGGTGCTGGTCGATCCGGAGCCGGCCTGGCGCGCCGGTGGCGGCGACCCGGAGAACGCGCGGCGGCTCGCGGCGCTCTTCGAGCGTGTCGACGTGCTGCTCACTCCTACGACGCCCGGGGCGCCGCACGGTCATGCCGGGCCGGGTCAGCGGATGAATGTCAGCCTCACCTGGGCGTTCAACCTCAGCGGCCACCCGGCGGCGAGTCTGCCGGCCGGGCTTGACAGTGTGGGGCTTCCCGTCGGGCTGCACTGCGTGGCGCGGCACGATCGCGAGGGCGACCTGATTCGCATCGCCGCCGCGCTTCAGCGTCTCGCGCCGTGGCCAATGCCTGCGCTGGGGCACGAACCGCACCTCGGTAGGCCAGGTGCAGCCGAGCCACCTCGTCCGGCTTGACTGCTACCGGTCGGGTGGGCATCGCGGAGCCCGCCCGATGAGCCTCGGTGCCGTCAGGCCCGGCCGGCGGGGCAGTTGACCCGTTCGGCTTCCGTCTGGACCAGCCAGACGTAGCGTTCGCGGCCGCCGCCGACGAGGCTGACCATGTCATCGGCGAGCTGACCGAGCCGCTTGCGGCTGTGCTGGGGCAGGTTCAGCGCGTCGCGCGTCAGTTCCGCCTCGGCCGGACCGACGCGCTGCAACACGGTGACATCGCTCTGCCGGACGGGGGCGATGCCGGTGTGCTCCAACCGGCGCAGCAGGGTCAGCTGCGTCTGCCACGGACCGAGCCGCTGGGGCAGCCCGGCGCCCACGACGCCCCGGTCGTAGAGGAGCAGCATCGGCTGCCGCGAGGTCGCTGCCAGCGCCAGCGGTTGCTCATCCGTCAGTACGGCCACCTGATCGCCTCGGCCGGTGGCCCGGTCGCCGAATCCGTGCCACGCGGCCGGGTCGGTGGTGACCACGATGACGCGCGCACCCAGGCCCAACGCCCGGAACGCGAACAGCTGCGCGAGCCACGGGCTGCCCACGGCCGCGACGCGGGTGGGCTGGCGGCGGAAGAACGCGATCGGTACGGGTGCCCGGTTGGCGTCCATGCCGAGCAGCAGTCCCACGGGCGGGGTGGGCAGCCGCAGTTGCGACAGGGCCGCGCCGTTGGCGGTGTGGTAGCCGATGCGCATGCGGGTGAGATGCCGCGCGCGCGTGCGCTGGCCGGCCTGGTTGATGGCCTCGTGACTGCCGAAGTCGCCGCCGCGCGGGGGAGCGCTCGGTGTCGCGGTGGTGAGTCCGGCGGGCCGTTGCGCGGCCGCTGGTGCGGCGGCGGCGCGGCTCTCGCGTGCGGCGACGCTGGTGCTGGCGGCCTCGGTGACCGCCTGGCGGCTGGTCGTGGGCATGCCGATAGCCGGCTGCGCCGTCGTCGCG
>JAEZGP010000658.1 GCA_023437285.1 Actinomycetes bacterium
CGACGGGCCAGGGCGGCTTCCACCGACCGCAGCGCCTTGGAGCCCGCCTCATCCCGGGGCCGCAGCGCGTGCCAGAACGCGGGCTCCGGCAGGCCGGGGCCCGTCGACCACCGGGCGACCGGCTGGCGTCCCTCGGCGTCCCACAGCGTGACCGTCATCCCGGGCACGTCGCGGCCGAAGGTGCTCCCGTTGCCCTGGTACGTCACCGCGCGCGGCTGGTCGTCGCCGGGCAACCGGAAGGCACCCAGGAACGCGCCGTGGCCCTCCGGCTCGACGGGCGCCCAGCGTACCGACCGGCCGTCGATGCCCGTGCCGGTGCAGGTGCCATCCGCGTGCCGGATCAGCCGCCACCCGACGAGGCCGTCACGCCAGCCGGTCGGGGAGTTCACGAACGCCTCCGGCGCGGGACGCAGGAAGCTCGCGGCCGCGTCGAGCTCGTCGCCGTCGGCCAGCTCCACGTCGAAGAAGGCGGGCAGGCTGCGCCGCCCCGGCGTGCCGGTCGCCGGGTCGTACTCGCGCCACACCGGGCCCTTGGCCGGGTCGTCCGGGCGTTCGTAGCGCCAGTACGCCGAGCCGTCGCTGATGACGCGGTGATCCTCCGGGGTTTCGGCATCCCCGACGCGCAGGGGCCGACCGCCGGTCGTCCGGCCACCGCCGGGCAGCGGAAGGCCACCGGACGGTCGTGAGCTGTACCAGCCGCGCGCTTCGAGCACCTCGGTGGGCCGGCCGGACCAGTAGCGGCCCGACGACCAGGTGACCCGCAGCTCGCCGTCGACCCACGCGTTGGCGCGCAGCCGGTCGTACGAGGAGAGCTTGACGCCCGCCGGGGCACGGAACGCGTGCTCGAACAGCACCCCGTCGGGTCCCAGCACGATCGCCCGGTCGGGACCGTTGAGCACGAGGTCCGGCCACGCGTCGAGCTCCTGCACCTGGCCGAGCGCCGTGTAGGCCGCGTCGTGCTCGGGCCAGCCGAGTTCGGCCGGATGGCCGCCGCGCAGTGACCGGGCCAGCGCCTGCGCGACGTCGGCGTCGGCGAGCGCGCCGAAGACGTCCGGGTGCAGGGAGACTCCGTCGTACGTCCACAGTGGTGCGACCTCGTCGAGCGCGTCGGCGAGGGTCGGCAGCGTTGGCGCGGTGCCGAGCTTCTCGCGCACCATGTCCAGCCACGCCGCGGCGGCCGTGCGCAGCCCGACCGGGGCCAGGCGCAGGGTGGCCCGCTGACGCCAGGCCTCCTGGCGACGACGGTCGCTATCGCCGCCACGCCGCCCGCCGAGGTTGTCGCGCAGGCCGGCCACGAGATGCGGCAGGAACCGCTCGTCGGCGGCGACCGCGGCCAAATCACGGCGCGTCTCCTCCGACCCGCCGAGCCAGGCGGTGACGTTGAACCGGACGCCGCGGCGCTGCCCCGCAGCCGCGGTCTTCAGCGGTACGCCGGCGGCCACGGCGATGTCGAGCAGATCGAGGTCGGCGAACCAGTAGGAGTCCAGCCCCAGGCGCAGCTCGCCGCCGCTGGCCACCAGTTCGTCGCGGACCGTGTCGATCAGCTCGGCGAACAGCGTGTTCCAGCGCGGGACCCGGCCGCCGCGGCGCCAGCCACGGTTGCGGTGATCGACGAAGCGCTGCACCCAGCCGGCGACCCCGCCTGCGGGCCGGGCCGGTTCGGGCGCCGTGGCCGGGGAACGCAGCGCGTCCAGGGCGCCGGCCTCGTCCAGCAACCGCAGCCAGGTGTCGGTGGCGTCTGCGCCGTAGCCGGGCGGGTCGGGCAGCAGGGCCAGCAGCCGGCCGCGCGTCGCCGGGTCGCGCCGGGCCAGCCGCAGCAACGCCGGGCGGTACGCCTTCCAGAAACCCTCGTGCGACTTGGCCACCGCCGGATAGTCCAGCAGCTCGCCGATCACGGACTCCGCCTCCGCGTCCGGCTTGAGGCCGGCCGCCTTCGCCAGCCGCTTGAGGTCGGCGGCCATCCCCACGTACGGCGGCAGGCCGCCCGCCACCCGCCGCACCGCCAGCGTCCGGACCAGGTCGTACGCCTCGGCGGCGGGGCGACGCTGGGTGACCTGGCGCGCGTACTCACTCAACGCCTTCGCCGTCAGCGCACCGGCGAACGCGAACTCCAGATGCACATCACGCAGCCGGTCCTCATCCACCGGCAGGCCGTGCACCTGCTCGGCCTGCCGCGCCGCGGCAAAACACGTGCCCGCGCCCTTCGGGTTCTCCGCCGCCAAAAACGCCCGCCCGGCCTGCTCCCAGAACGTCGGCAGGAAGTGCGGGGCCGCGCGACCGAGCCGCTTGGCCAGCGCGTCGTAGCCGTCCTTGGCGTTGCCCGGCTTGGACTTCGCCACCCGGGCGAGCTTCTCCATGTCCTTGACCAGCGCGAGCGCGTGCCGACCGTTGGCGGGGTCATTGACCAACGCCCACGCCGGGAAACCCAACGCCTGCCGGCGCCCGTGACCGACCGCGACCGGCGCCGCTGCCACCCCGAAGCCGAGGTACTCCATGCTCAGGTCCTCGGCCTCGCCGAGCGCACCCGGCACCAGGCGCACCACCGTACGACCGTCGAGCACCGGGTGCGCGTACGACCGCGCCGTGATCGTGTCCACCGACCGGTCCGAAACCGCCTCGCCCGGCAGGATCGCGCCGGCCTCGCGCAGCGCGTCGTCGCTCACTCGGACTCCTCCTTGACGACGCGGCCGGCGTAGAGGGCGGCGGCCATGCGCATGCCCTCGGACCAGGCGATCGGACCGACGTCGGCAACCGGTACGGCCTCGCCCTGCGGGTTGGTGAACGACAGCTCGCCCGTCTCGGTCTCGTAGCTCGGGTCGTCGGCGCCGACCCACACGGTCGCCGTGACCGCCGTGCCGCCCTCCCAGACGCGGCAGGTGGCGTAGCCGCCGCGGATCGGGTAGCCGAGCTTCGTCGCCCGGGCGGTCAGGTGGCGCAGCTCCTCGAAGCGACCGCCGGAGAACTCGCCGAGCGCCCGCGTCTGCTCGGCCTTGTCCTCGGGCTTTCGCCAGATCTCGCGGAACAGCTGCGTGGTGCCCTGCGCCACGCCCAGTTCGGCGGCGAACTCGCGCAGGTCGTCAAGGTCGGCCAGGCGCACCGGGTGCGGGATGGCGAGCTGCGCGGCGGTCAGCCACACGGACTCGCCGTCGAGGTTCACCACACCGACGCCGCGCGCGACGTCGGCCTCGCGCAGGAACCCGGCGTCGTCGAGCACCCAGTCGCCGGCCTCGTCAACGGGTACGACGACGAGGTCGGTGAGCGCGGCCCGCCAGGCCTCGTCGGCCCAGACCCGGCCCAGCACCTCGGCCGGCACCGGCAGCGAACGGATCATCCAGCGCTCGACCTCGGCGCGGCAGCTCGTCTCGTGGCGGGCGAGCCACTCGGCGAGCTGGCGCAGCCCGACGACGACCTCGTCGTCCTTGAGCGCCTTGGGCAGGCTCTTGAGTTGCTTGCCCTGACCCTTGCGGCACACCACCTTGCTGCCCTGCAACGACACCTCGTACCCGTCGGCGGTCGGCAACCACCCCATGCTCGTCCTCCCAGTACCCCTCTGCGGCGAAGCCGGATTGTGCCATCGCGGGGCGACATTCGGGCTGACGAGCCGCCACGGGTCAGACCTGTGACGAGTCGCCACGCGCCGGCCCGGCCGCCCGCGCCCCCGACGGCGTCGAGGATCTTGGCAGCAGGGACCGCTCATCGGTGGGAGTCCGCCGGCTGTCCGGATCGGACAGCCGGCCGTGAAAATCACATGGCCCGCGTGCGGCGGGCGGCAGATCAGGGGTCAGCCGCGGTAGCGGGTCACCAGGTCGTCGATGAGGGCGTCGAGCCTGGCGTCGACCGCCTGCCGGGCCGGGTCGGCGTCGTACCAGGCGACGATCTCGCGGGCGCCCCGCTCGAACGGGACCACCGCCCGGTAGTCCGGGACCACCGAGCGCAGCTTGCTGTTGTCGAAGACCATCGAGTGCGCCTTGTCGCCGAGCAGGCCCGCGCCCCAGTCCGGGTCGGCCGCCGCGATGGCGTCGGACGGTACGTGCACGATGCGCGCCTCGACGCCCAGCGCCGCCGCCAGGGCGTGGGTGATCTGGTCCCAGGTGAGCACGTCGTCGGAGGTGATCTGGAACGCGTCGCCGAGCGTACGGGGGTGGCCGAGCAGCGGCACGAACCCCTTCGCGAAGTCGGTGTGGTGGGTCAGCGTCCACAGCGATGTGCCGTCGCCGTGCACGACGATCTCCTTGCCGGCGCGCATCCGGGCCAGGGTCGTCCAGCCGCCCTCCAGCGGGATCAAAGTCTTGTCGTACGTGTGGGAGGGACGCACGATCGTGGCCGGGAAGCCCTCGTCACGGTACGCGGCAACCAACAGGTCCTCGCAGGCGATCTTGTCCCGCGAGTACTGCCAATAGGGGTTTCGCAACGGGGTGGACTCGGTGACCGGCAGCCGGGCGGGCGGCGTCTGGTAGGCCGACGCGGAGCTGATGAACACGTACTGGCGGGTGCGCCCCCGGAACAGCTCGATGTCGGTGCATACGTGGTCGGGGGTGAACGCCACCCAGTCGACGACCGCGTCGAACGTCAGGTCGCCGAGGGCGTCCCGGACTGACCCGGGGTCGCGGATGTCGGCGCGCAGGGTGATCGCCTGCGGCGGGAGCGGGCGGTGGCTGCTCGTGCCCCGGTTGAGGACGTACAGTTCGATGCCGCTGTCGACCGCCAGCTGCGAACACGCGGAGCTGATGATGCCGCTGCCGCCGATGAAGAGGACCTTGAGTGCGCTCACGCCCACACGCTAACCCAGGGCGGCTCGACGGCTGGTGGTACAACGGCAGCATGCGCCAGCGGTTCGGATTGCGGGCGGCCGGCGCCGCCTTGGCTGCGGTGACGCTGCTGTCCGGTTGCGGCCGGCCTGCCCCGCCGAAGCCGGTGCCGACGCCGGCGCCGCGCGTCGACGG
>JAEZGP010000691.1 GCA_023437285.1 Actinomycetes bacterium
CCCGAACTGGCGGCGCTCATCGCCCGCGCCGCGACGCAGGCCGGCACGCTGTGGAGCGCGCACCGCGGACTCGGTTAGAGAGCCACATGGACAAGGTCGACTACGACGCACGCCTACATGCCGTGTACCCGGCCGGCCGGCAGATGTTCCCGGACGCGCTGCGGGCGTGGATGGACGCGTTCGCCCGCCACGTGCCCGAGACCCGGCCGCTGGTCTGGCTGGACCTCGGCTCGGGCACCGGCCGCCTGACGCCCTCCCTGGCACGTACCTTCGGCGGCCCGGTCCACGGGATCGAGCCGTCCGACAGGATGCGCGCGCAGGCCCCCGCCCATCCCGCCGTCACGTACGCGGCCGGGTCCGCCGAACATATCCCGTTGCCGGACGCCTCGTGTGACGCGGCCCTGCTGTTCTTCGTCTGGCACCACGTGGCCAACCGGGAGGCCGCCGCCCGGGAACTGCTCCGGGTCGTCAAGCCCGGCGGCACGCTCTTCGTGCAGGTGAACTTCGCCGACCGGATGCCCGACGTGTGGTGGTTTCGGGTCGTACCGGAGTGGAAGGCTGCCGACCAGGCGCAGTTCCGCACGAAGGATGAGGTCAAGGGCGACTTCGCCGGAGCCGGGTGGACCTTCGCCGCCCGCGACGAGGTCACGTGGCGCCGCTCGGCGAGCCTGACCGAGGACTACGAGCGGCTCAAGCTGCGCTCGGTGTCCGTGTTCGAACTCATGAGCGCCGAAGTCGCCGAGGCAGGCTTCGCCAGAATCGAGCAGGCGCTGCCCTCGTTGGGCGACGGGCCGCAGTACGAGACCAACGACCTGCTCGTCTTCCGGCGCTAGCGTTCGCTCAACCGTCGTGGGACGTGGGCACGACCAGGCCGGCCGCGCACGCGCGGCACCCGCGCGACGCGTAGCGCGGTCACGGCAGGGGCCACGCCTTGAGGAACGTCTCGGCGCCGCCGGTCATCCGCAGCACCGACAGGTCGCGTATGTTCACGTCGCCCGTGGCCGGGTCGATGCGCACGTCCTTGCCGAGCATGGCCTGGGCCGCGGGGATGCTCACGCCCGTACCCTCGAAGACCTGATCGCGGACGCCGCGCCGGGAGCCGTCGGAGCGGGCGACGGCGGCCAGGATCACCTGCAACGCCTGCACCCCGTAGAGGGCGTAGGCGCTCGCCGGCTCGGAGCCGTGCCGGGCCCGGTAGTCGGCGAGCAGCCGGGCCGCCGCGCCGCCCGCGGCCTTCATCTGCGCCAGGCCGAGGCCGCCGAAGGTGAGGTACGCGCCCTCGGCGGCCGGCAGGCGCTGGAAGTCGCGGAAGCCGAAGAAGCCGTCGGGCACAATGAGCGGCACCGCGCCGGTGTTGGGGCCCAAGACGGCGACCTTGTCCTTCACCAGTTGCCCGCCGTTGTTGTCGTAGATGCCACCCAGGAAGAGGCAGTCCGCGTCCGTGGCCTTCACCGCCTGGAACAGGGCCGTGTAGGTGGTGGCCCGCGCGTCCCACGCGCCCCGGTCGAGCACGGTGACGCCCTGCCGGGCGGCCTCCTCGGCGAACGCCTCGGCCACCCCCTGCCCGTACGTCTGGTTGTCGTGCAGGACCGCGCAGCGCCCGACCTTCAGGTCCCGGGCGGCGAACTGGGCGGCCGCGGCCCCCTGGTACTCGTCCGTGGTGATGACCCGCGCGTAGCCACGCCGGCCCGTCGGGAAGTACTTCTCGGGTTCGCCCTGCTCCCACGGCTTGGTCAGGCCCGGGTTGGTGTTGGAGTGCGACACCATGAGCATCGGGCCGGCCGGGTCCTGGTTGAGGGTGGGCAACTGCAGCTTCGTGCAGCCGGAGTTGGCCGCGCCCAGCACCGCGACCTCGTCGGTGGCGGCCACGTGGTCGGTGGCGTTGCGGACGCAGGTCGCGTCGTCCCAGCTGCCCTTCGTGGCCGTGGCGTTGTCGTACCGTCTGAGCTCGATCCGGTACGGACCGGCCATGGCGCCGATCTCGTCGAGGTAGATGTCGGCCGCGTTGGCCACCGACTCGGACGTGTCGCTCGCGGCGCCCTGGAAAGGCAGGTCGAGGGCGACGACCAGGGTCCTCCCGCCGGCCGGTCGGGCGCAGCCGGCCGCGGCGGCCAGCAGGACCGCCACGGCCGGCACCAGGAGCCTCTTCACCCACCCATTCTCGACCCGAATGGGCTCTGAACTGCGCTTATCCGCGCGCTAGACGTCGAGGAGTTCCGGGACGACCCGCTTGGCGAACAGCTCGATGCCGCCCCGGTCGTAGGCGGCGTCGAGGAAGTACGTGATGGCGTACGTCAGGCCGAGCGTACGGCTGTGCCGCAGCCGCTCGACGATCTGCTCGGGCGTGCCGACCAGCGGGCTGGAGGCGTACCGCTGCACGGTCTGCTCCAGTTCGGAACCGGACAGGTGCGGCTCGAAGTGGGACCGTACCCAGGCCAGCTTGTCGGCCACGTCCCGCTCGGTCTCGCCGATGATGACGTTGAAGTTGCTCGACCGGGTGATCGCGTCGAAGTCGGTGCCGACCTCCTTGCAGTGCTGGGCCAAAATCGCCGACTTGTGCGCGAAGGCCTCCGGGGTGGCGTCGAAGTTCGTGTACTGCGCGTACTTCGCGGCGATGCGCAGCGTCTTCTTCTCACCGCCACCGGCGATCCACAGGGGAATGCCGCCCGCCTGCAACGGTCGCGGCTGCCCGATCGCGCCGTCGACCTGGTAGTACGTGCCGGCCAGGGTCGCCGTGCCGGTGCTCCACAGCTGCCGCATGATCTGTACGCCCTCGTCGAGCATGGCCAGCCGCTCGCCCGCGCTCGGGAAGCCGTACCCGTAGGCGCGCCACTCGTGCTCGTACCAGCCGGCGCCGATGCCCATCTCGACCCGGCCGCCGGAGATCACGTCGATGGTGGCGGCCACCTTTGCCAGGTAGGCCGGGTTGCGGTAGCCCATGCACGTACACATCTGGCCGAGCCGGACCCGCTCGGTGACCGCGGCGAACGCGGCCATGAGTGCCCACGCCTCGTGGGTGGCCTCGTCGGTCGGTACGGGGGTGGTGTGGAAGTGGTCGTAGACCCAGATCGACTCGAAGGGGCCGGCGTCGGCGGCCAGCGCGAGGTCGCGCATCGTGGCCCACTGGTCGGCGGCGGGCACCCCGACAAGGTCGAGGCGCCATCCCTGGGGAATGAAGAGACCGAATCGCATGGCCACATCCTATGGTGTGACCTGTGCGAATGAGTTCCTCGCAGGCGCGGGCCCGGTTCGCCGACGCCCGGGTGGCGCGGCTGGCCACCGTCGACGACGCGGGTCGTCCGCACCTGGTCCCGATCGTGTTCGCGCCGCTCGGCGACGACGACCTGTGCTTCGCCGTGGACGCCAAACCCAAGTCGGGGGCACCGCTGCGGCGGCTGGCCAACATCGCGGCCAACCCGGCCGTCAGCGTGCGCGTCGACCACTACGACGACGACTGGGAGCGGCTGTGGTGGGCTCGCGCCGACGGTACGGCGTGCGTGTTCGACGCCGGGTCGCTGGCCGCGGTCGGGCCGCTGGCCGCGCTCGCGCGCCGGTACCCGCAGTACCAGCTGACCCCGCCGCCCGGGCCGGTCGTGGTCATCTCCGTTCGCCGCTGGTCGGGCTGGTCTGCCCGGTGACGGCCTCAGCCGGCCGGTGCGGGGTCGAGCCAGCCGGCCACGGCC
>JAEZGP010000733.1 GCA_023437285.1 Actinomycetes bacterium
GCGTCGACGACCTGCTCGCCGCCCCGGACGACGACGGCCCGCCGCGCCTGTCCGCCCGGCCCGGGGACGTGGCCCGGCTCATCTACACCAGCGGCAGCACCGGCCGGCCCAAGGCGTGCGCGCAGACGTACGCGGCGATGTCGGCCGCGTGGACCGCGCGGCCGGCCGCGTGGCCGCCCGTGATCCGCGACCTGGCCACCCGGCTGGACCGCCACCTCGTCTTCGGCTCGCTCGCCAGCCAGGTGATGATGGAGTACGGCGTGCTCGCGCTCGCCGCCGGCGGCACCATGGTCGTCCCCGACTCGCCCGCGCTGCCCGACGCGCTCGTGCGCCACCGCGCCACGTCCAGCGTGATCACCGTGGCGCGGCTGCGCCGCCTGGGCGCCGACCAGGGGCGCGCGCCGGTCGACCTGAGCGGCCTGCGGGCCCTCATGGTGTCCGGGTCCCCGATCGACGCCGGCGCCCTGCGCGAGGCGCGCGACGTGCTGGGGCCGGTGGTGTTCCACGGGTACGGCCAGACCGAGACCGGCATGATCTCCATGGCGGGGCCGTCGGACGTCAGCGGCTCGGTGGGTCACCCGCCCGACGCCGTCGACATCGTCGTCCGGAGCCCCGACGGCGCCCCGGTGCCGCCGGGCGTGGACGGGGAGCTGTTCGTGCGCACCCCGGCCCAGGCGATCGGGTACTGGGCCGACCCGGCCGAGACGGCGGAGGTCTTCACCGACGGCTGGGTACGCACCCGCGACCTGGGCCACCTCGACGCCGAGGGCCGCCTGCACCTGAGCGGCCGCACCCGCGACGTCATCATCGTCAACGCCAACCTGTACTACGCCGGCCCGATCGAGCGGGTCCTGGCCGGCCACCCGGACGTCGCCGAGGCGTACGTGGTCGCCGTCCCCGACGACGCGACCGGCGAGGCGGTGCACGCGTTCGTGGTCCCGGCGGCCGGCCGGGTGCCCGACCCCGACGCGCTGCGCGGCGTCGTGACCGCCCGCCTCGGCGCCGAATGCGCGCCGACCCGAATCACGATCATCGACGCCGTGCCGCTGGCCCCGAGCGGAAAGCCGGACAAGGGCGCTCTCGTGACGGCAGGCCGGCTCTCCTCGGCCGCCCACCGACAGGGCTAAGCCCGCCCGGGGACGCCAGCCCACCGCGCCGTGCCGGGCGGGCGCCCGCGTCAACGATCGGGCGGCCGTACTCAGGAATCGTCTTTGTCCTCACGTTCCTCGGCGAGATCCAGAGCCAGGGCCACCCCCAGGATCAGCAGGTGGTTCTCGCTGTCGGCGATGTCGACGGCGTACGTGTCGCGGATGCTGACCCAGCGCTTGGAGACCGTGGCGACGGTGGTGCCGCCGCGCCGGATGGTGAACTCGTGGTCGAGCAGGCTGCCCTTCATGGTCAGGTCGTTCGGGCCGGGCACGTCGATGAGGTACCGGTCGCGGAACAGCCGCAGGAACCGCTTGCGGACGACGGCCGCCTTCTCGCTGCCGATCATGACCACGTAGGACGGCCGCAGCGCGATCAGCCGGCGACGCACCTCGGCGACCGGGGTGCCCTCGGGGTCCTTGATGACGAGGCGGTCACGCAGGGACAACACCTTGCCGTCCACGTCGAACACCGTACGGCCGTCCTCGTCGGTGATCTCGGAGTCGTTGCCCAGTCGGAGAAAGCGCTCCTTGATGAGATACATGCCCTCATGGTGCCCGGTGGGGTCCAATGCGACACGCGCCGCGATTTCCCCGATAGGTTGACATGGTGAGAGACGTAAGGATCGCGCTGCAACTGCAGCCGCAGCACGCCGAGTACCGCAAGATCCGCGACACGGTCACGGAGGCCGAGCAACTCGGCGTCGACATCATCTTCAACTGGGACCACTTCTACCCGCTCTACGGCGACCCCGACGGCCTGCACTACGAGTGCTGGACCATGCTGGCCGCCTGGGCCGAGCAGACCTCCCGGGTCGAGTTCGGCGCCCTGGTCACCTGCAACAGCTACCGCAACCCGGACCTGCTCGCCGACATGGCGCGCACCGTCGACAACATCAGCGACGGCCGTCTCATCCTCGGCATCGGCTCCGGCTGGTTCGAGAAGGACTACCAGGAGTACGGGTACGAGTTCGGTACGGCCGGCAGCCGCCTGGACGCGCTGGCCGAGGCGCTGCCCCGCATCGAGCGGCGCCTGTCGGTGATCAACCCGCCGCCGGTACGCAAGATCCCCGTACTGATCGGCGGTGGCGGCGAGAAGAAGACGCTGCGCCTGGTCGCCAAGTACGCCGACATCTGGCACAGCTTCGCCGACGCGGAGGTCCTGACCCGCAAGTCGGCCATCCTCGCCGAGCACTGCGCCGCCGTGGGCCGCGACCCCGCCGACATCGAGATCTCGGTGAGCGTGAACGCGGACAACAAGCCCGACGAGGCAGGCCCGCAGTTCGTCGACCTGGGCGCCACCCTGTTCACGGTCGGCGTCACCGGCCCCGACCACGACCTGAGCACGCTGCGCGACTGGATCAACTGGCGCGACCGTTCCAAGTCCTGACCACGGCGCGGGCCGCGAGCGACTCGGGGTAGGTGCT
>JAEZGP010000057.1 GCA_023437285.1 Actinomycetes bacterium
GCGCACCGAAGTGCGCCGACGCGTGTGCCCCAACGAGGTGCCACCATCATCATTCAGGGTCGGCCACAGCCACCAGAGCCGGCCGCAGCAGCCTTTCGCCCAGGGTGTATCCGCGCCGCATGACCTCGACGCAGGTCGGCTCCGTCACCTCGGGCGAGGTGCGGTGCGCGACCGCCTCGTGGCGCGTCGGGTCGAACGGATCACCCTTCTCGCCGAAGGCGACCAGCCCGAACTTGCCGACCGCCGCGGCGAGCTGCTCGGCCATCGTCCCGAACGGCCCGACCAGGTCACCGTGGTCACGGGCCCGATCGAGATCGTCGAGGATGGGCAGCAGCGCGCTGAGTACCGCGCCGGTCGCCTGTTCCGTGACGAGCGCGCGGTCGCGCTCGACGCGGCGCCGGTAGTTGGCGTACTCGGCCGACACCCGCTGGAGGTCACCGACGCGCTCCTCGAGTTCGGAGCGCAGGCTCTCCAGCTCGGCCGCGAACCCGGCGGGTACGGCCGCGGCGGTTTCGTTGGCGGTGGACCCGGCCGCGGCCGGCTGGGCCGCGTCGCCCTCCGCGTTCTGCTCCGTCGCGTCGGCCTCGGCATCGCCGATCAGGATTTGGCCGGTGACCGGCTCAATTCCCTCGTCGACGGCCTCCGCCGGATCGGTGTTATCGGGCTGGTCCGCGTCGGGCGTGCCCTTGCTGTGGTCGGGCACCGACGCCACGCCGACGGCCACCTCGGGGTCCTTGGCCCCCTTGTCCTGCTCATCCTGCGCGCTCATCGCACCTCCCACCTTGGCTCGACCAAACGGATTGATCTTGCGCTTATCTTTGATCACGACCTTCTCTCCGGGACGGCCCGGCCGTTGCGTCACGCCGGCACCTTCCGTCCGTTGTGGACGCGGCCGTACCGAACGTCACTTCTTGTCGTCCTCGTCGACGACCTCGGCATCGACGACATCCTCCGGGCCGCCGGCCTGACCGCCGTTACCCGGGGTACCGGCACCGCCGGCGCCGGGGCCACCCGCCGCGTTCGGCGCGCTCTGCGCGTACAGCGCCGAACCGGCCTGCTGCGCCGCGGTCGCCAGGCGCTCGTGCGCCGACTTGATCCGCTCCAGGTCGCTGCCGCCGAGCGCGCCGCGCAGGTCCGACAGCGCCTCGCTGACCTCGTCCCGCGCGGTCGACGGCAGCTTGTCGCCGCTTTCCGCGAGGAACTTCTCGGTCTGCCACTGCAGGGCCTCGGCCTGGTTGCGCGTCTCGGCCTCCTCCTTGCGGCGCCTGTCCTCGTCGGCGTGCTCCTGGGCGTCGCGCATCATGCGCTCGATGTCGTCCTTCGGCAGCGCGGAGCCACCGGTGATCGTCATCGACTGCTCCTTGCCCGTACCAAGGTCCTTGGCGGACACGTGCACGATGCCGTTGGCGTCGATGTCGAAGGTGACCTCGATCTGCGGGACGCTGCGCGGCGCCGGCGCGATGCCGGTCAGCTCGAACGTACCCAACTTCTTGTTGTACGCCGCGATCTCGCGCTCGCCCTGGAACACCTGGATCAGTACGGACGGCTGGTTGTCGTCGGCCGTCGTGAAGATCTCGGAGCGCTTCGTCGGGATGGTCGTGTTGCGCTCGATGAGCTTGGTGAAGATGCCGCCCTTGGTCTCGATGCCCAGCGACAGCGGGGTCACGTCGAGCAGCAGGACGTCCTTGACCTCGCCCTTGAGCACGCCGGCCTGCAGCCCGGCACCGACCGCCACGACCTCGTCCGGGTTGACGCCCTTGTTGGGCTCCTTGCCGGTGAGCTGCTTGACCAGGTCGGAAACGGCCGGCATCCGGGTCGAGCCGCCGACCAGGATGACGTGGTCCACATCGGACACCCGTACGCCGGCGTCCTTGATCGCCTGCTCGAACGGGCCCTTGCAGCGGTCAAGGAGGTCCTGCGTCATCCGCTGGAACTCGGCACGCGTGAGCGTGACGTCGAGGTGCAGCGGGCCGGAGCCCTCGGGGCCGCCCGTGATGTAGGGCAGGTTGATGCTGGTGGTCGTCGCCGCGGAAAGCTCGATCTTGGCCTTCTCGGCCGCCTCGCGCAGTCGCTGCATGGCCATCTTGTCCTGGGCCAGGTCGATGCCGTGCTGGCCGCGGAACGTCTTCACCAGGTGGTCGATGATCCGCTGGTCCCAGTCGTCGCCGCCCAGGTGGTTGTCACCGCTGGTGGCCTTGACCTGGATGATGCCGTCGCCCAGGTCCAGCAGCGAGACGTCAAAGGTGCCGCCGCCCAGGTCGAACACCAGGACGGTCTGGTCCTTGGTGCCCTTGTCCAGCCCGTACGCCAGCGCGGCCGCCGTCGGTTCGTTGACGATCCGCAGGACGTTGAAGCCCGCGATCTCGCCGGCCTCCTTGGTGGCCTGCCGCTGCGAGTCGTTGAAGTACGCCGGAACGGTGATCACCGCATCGGTGATCGGCTCACCCAGGTACGCCTCGGCGTCGCGCTTGAGCTTCATGAGTACGCGCGCGGAGATCTCCTGTGGCGTGTACTTCTTGCCGTCGATGTCGACGTTCCACTGGGAGCCCATCTCGCGCTTCACCGACCGGATCGTCCGGTCGGGGTTGGTGACGGCCTGACGCTTGGCGACCTCGCCGACGAGCACCTCGCCGTTCTTCGCGAACGCCACCAGCGACGGCGTGGTGCGGGAGCCCTCGGCGTTCGCGATGACGGTGGGCTCACCGCCCTCGAGCACGCTCACCACAGAGTTCGTCGTGCCCAGGTCGATCCCGACCGCACGTGCCATAACTGTCTTCCTCCGCATGTCCGTGAGGTGATCCACTCTCAGGTTGAGCGAACCGCGCTCAATAGTGCCATGACACGTCCCCGTGTCAAATCAAACTTGAGTCCACCCTACGCAACTTCTCCCTCCGCGCGCGAATTCCGGCACGTCGAGCCCACTGTGACACACTCCACAATCGCTCCGACGCCAGTCGCGGCCGGCGGCTACCACCGTCACCAAACCACCCAAATAGGGCTGGCCCGGTC
>JAEZGP010000064.1 GCA_023437285.1 Actinomycetes bacterium
GCGGCGAACTGCGCGTCGACGAGGCCCTCGCGGCCCGGTCGCGGGCCAGCCGCCTGCGCTCGACGAGCCGCGCCGGTACGCCACCCCCGCCGCCACGCGTCGTGTGGGCGGTCGACGGCGCCACCGACGCGACCATCCTGGAACTGCGCGCCGGCGACGATGTCGGCCTGCTGTTCCGCATCGCCCGGGCCCTGGAGGACACCGGCGCCGACATCCGCGCGGCACGCATCTCGACACTCGGCGCCGACGTGGTAGACGCCTTCTACCTCAACGGCGACTGGAGCGACCCGGACGCCCGAGCCCGCATCGAACGCGCCATGCTGATGGCAGCGGCCCCCGGCTGACGCCCGGCGCATGCCGAGGCTGGCCGCTGCGGCCAGGCTGACGTTGGCGCATGCCGAGGCTGACGGCTGTGCCGAGGCTGACGGCTGTGCCAAGGCTGACGGCTGTGCCAAGGCTGACGGCTGAGCCGAGGCTGACGGCCGGCGTTATGCCCGACGGCGGCCCCAGTTGACCGCCCACCGGTCCCGGACGCCTGCCTGCCGTTCCTGTGTATCGCTCGCGCCGTTTGTGCGCATTTGGTGGCGTAGCGGGTATCGTGCTCGCCTTTTGTGCACATTGGGCGGGGCGGGGTGCTCCTGCATTCGCCGTATGTGCGCATATGGTGACGTGGAGGGTCTCCTGCTCGCTTTTTGTGCACATTGGGCGAGGTGGCGCACTCCCGCGCTCGCCCTTTGTGCGCATACGGTGACGTGGCGGGTTTCCCGCTCGCTTTTGTGCGCATATGGTGACGTGGCGGGCCTGCGCTCGCCTTTTGTGCGCATTTGGCGAGGTGGCGCGCTGCCGCGTTCGCCCTTTGTGCGGATTTGGTGACGTAGCGGGTCTACTGCTCGCCTTTTGTGCGCAAATGGTGACGCGGCGGCTCTTGTGCTCGCCCTTTGTGCGCATTGGGCGGGGCGTGGTGCGCCTGGGTTCGCCTTTTGTGCGCAAATGGTGACGCGGCGGGTCTCCTGCTTGCCTTTTGTGCGCATTGGGCGACGTGACGCACTCCGCGCTCGCCCTTTGTGCGCATATGGTGGCACGACGCACTGCCGCGCTCGCCCTTTGTGAGCAAACGGTCGGGCGACGCGCTGCCGCGCTCGCCCTTTGTGCGCATGTGGTCGAGAGGGCGCCGTACGCGCACCCATGTGGCGGGCGGTCCTCGGCGCGACAGCTGCCGGCGGGTGAGAATCGTGGGACGCTTCCCGGGCGTACTCGTAATGATCTTGATCTTTGGGTACGGACTCCAAGGGGACGGCGGGCGGCGGCTACCCTGTGAGGGGGTCGGTCGCGCGCCGGCCGAGCCGAATCAGACTTGTGGGGATAATCTGCCGTGTTTGACACGCTGAGCGACCGCCTGACCGGGATCTTCGCCAAGCTCAAGGGCAAGGGCCGGCTCACCGACGCCGACATCGACGCGACCGCGCGTGAGATCCGTCTCGCGCTGCTGGAGGCCGATGTCGCGCTGCCCGTGGTCAAGGCCTTCATCGCCCGGCTCAAGGAGCGCGCTCGCGGCGCCGAGGTGCACGCGGCGCTGAACCCCGCCCAGCAGGTCATCAAGATTGTTCACGAGGAGCTGGTCGGCGTCCTCGGCGGGGAGGCGCGGCGGTTGCAGTTCGCCAAGCACCCGCCGACCGTGATCATGCTGGCGGGTCTGCAGGGTTCCGGTAAGACGACGCTGGCCGGCAAGCTGGCCCGCCACCTCAAGGGCCTGGGCCACCAGCCGCTACTCGTGGCCTGTGACCTGCAGCGCCCCAATGCGGTCAACCAGCTGCAGGTGCTCGGCGAGCGGGCCGGCGCCGAGGTGTACGCCCCGCAGCCCGGCAACGGCGTCGGCGACCCTGTGCAGGTCGCCAAGGACTCGATCGAGTACGCCCGGCGCACTATGCGCGACATCGTCATCGTCGACACCGCCGGCCGGCTGGGCATCGACACCGAGCTGATGCAACAGGCCGCGAACATCCGCGACGCGGTGCAGCCCGACGAGATCATCTTCGTGATCGACGCGATGGTGGGTCAGGACGCGGTCACCACCGCCGAGGCATTCCGCGACGGCGTGGGCATCACCGGCGTCGTCCTGTCCAAGCTCGACGGCGACGCGCCCGGCGGTGCCGCGCTGTCGGTGCGTGAGGTGACCGGCTCGCCGATCCTGTTCGCGTCGACCGGCGAGAAGCTGGAGGACTTCGACGTCTTCCACCCCGACCGGATGGCGAGCCGCATTCTCGGCATGGGCGACATGCTCACGCTCATCGAGCAGGCCGAATCGGCGTTCGACGCCGACCAGAAGGAGAAGATGGCCGCCAAGCTCATGGGCGGTCAGACCTTCACCTTGGACGACTTCCTCGACCAGCTCATCGCCGTACGCCGGATGGGTCCCATCAGCAACCTGCTCGGCATGCTGCCCGGCATGGGGCAGATGAAGGACCAGATCGCCGAGCTTGACGACAAGCACTTCGACAAGGTCACCGCGATCATCCGGTCGATGACCCCCGGCGAGCGCAACGACCCGAAGATCATTAACGGGTCGCGTCGCCTGCGCATCGCCAACGGTTCCGGCGTCACCGTCATGGACGTCAACCAGCTGCTCAACCGCTTCGCCGACGCGCAGAAGATGATGAAGCAGATGGGCCCGATGATGGGCATGCCCGGCCGCCGCAAGGCCACCAAGTCGCCCAAGAACAAGCGCAAGGGCGGCAAGGGTTCCGGCGGTCGCCCCGGCCGCGCCGCGCTGCCGGGCGGCATGCCCCCCGGCATGCCGCAGCTGCCGCCGGGCCTTGACCCGGGCGCCCTGGACGGAGCCGGCGGCCTGCCGCCCGGCCTGAAGCTGCCCAACCTCGACTTCTCGAAGTACAAGAAGCCGCAGAAGTAGCTACCGGCCCATCGTCGTCAGGAACCCGATCACGGCGGCACCCCACCACGCGGCCTGGGACACGGCCGAGATGCTCGCCGCCCGAAGGAAAATCCTCATGGGTACCTTCGGCGAAGCCGCGGGCGGGGCGACCGCCTCGGCCGGGGCGCCCACCTCGAGGGCGACGGCGGCGTCCGGGTTCACCCGCCGCCCGGCCGCGTGCCGGCCCTGCCCGGCCGTGTGCTCGTCGAGCAGTACGCGCAGGTCGTGGCCGAGGCGCCGGGCCCGTACGCCGTTGAGGCCCACCACGAGCACCAGGGCCATCTTGGCCGCGGTGAGCGGGCGGTCCAGGTTCGGGCCGAGCAGCAGGCCGGTGCCGGCGAGCCCGACGAGGCCCAGCCAGATGAGTGGATCGAGGGTCAGCGCCAGGCTGGTGACCCGCTCCAGCGTCGTACGCCGGGCAAGCCACGCCAGGCTGTACAGCTCGACGCAGAGCACCGCCCCGAACCCGACGGCGAGGCTCACGAGGTGGGCGAACAGCGCGTACGGGCGGACGGCCTCGCCGGGCTGCACCAGCAGGGCCGTGCCGATCACGGCGAGCCAGGCGGTCACCACGATCCCGGCATGGCCTACTCGCCAGCGCACGGGCGCCGGCGCGGCGGCGATAAGTGCGTGTTCGGTCGCGATCGACATGGGTCACCTCTACGGATAGGCGTTCATGAATTCTGAGCGCCCGCTGAAGGTGGCGAGAAGTCTCTGACTGATCAGGCACTGGTGCGCGACCGGGTCTACGCAGGGCGGCGCGGCTAAGGCCCAAGACCGGCTTCTGGAACTTACAAAATGAAATACATCAATGCGCTTGCCAGCCTGGAATGACCCCAAAAACGGCGCCCACAAGGCCTTCCGCCGCCGCCCCGACGGGGGAGAGGCGGTGTGCGGAGCGGCAAGGGCACTTACTTACCGAATGGCGTGCCTAATTCGGTACGTAGGGCCAATCTCGGCGGGCAGAATCCCTACGCGCGCGGCCTGTCCCAGCCTTTCGGTAGGGAGGTGGGGACTGTCCACGATAGAGACGGGCGGAAGTCGCAGCGCGTGCCGTCGAAGGGGAAGGTGGCCGACTCGATGAGGCCCACGACGCGCTTGCCCTCGGCCCAGACGGACTCGGGGTCCTCGACCCAGTAGACGTCAGGGTGGGCGAGGTGGTCGGCGAACTCGTCCTCGTCCTTCCACCGCCAGGACCGGTCCGGCGCGACGACGATGTCGAGGTCCTGGTCGATGGTGTCGATGCCGGCCGCCGCGCCGTCGTCCCACCGCGTGCCGGGCTCCTCGAGGTTCACGTACCAGCCCGTGAAGTCGCCGTTTTGGGAGAAGAAGAACCACAGGGAGTACGCCCCGGAGCGCGGGTGCAGCATGAGCACGTCGCCCTGCCACGTCAACGCCTTCAGCGCCTTGTCGGTGCGTCCCCACTCGCCGAACGGCACCTCGCGGAACGTCCGTCCGTCGGCCGCGCCGATGTCGCGGTAGACGCTGTTTCTGGCGATCCAGAGCCACAGTCCGGTGTCGTCGTCGGCGGCGACCCGGCCGGCCCACACGCGGGCCAGGATGTTGTCGCGCATGAAGTGGCGCCGCAGCACCAACCGGCCCACGGGCCATGTCCCCGTCACGAGCGCGGAGTCTAACCGCACCGCGACGCGGAACGGGACGTCTCGCCGGCCACCGCGACGCGGACGTCCAGCCGGCTACCGCGACGCGGACGTCCCGCCGGCGAGCACCCGGTCGCGTACCTCGGCCGCCAGGGCGTCGAGGTCGACCTCGCGGGTGGTGTCGACCTGGAGCACGTCGCCGAACGCCAGCGGCCCGGCCTCGGCCTGCCAGGCGGCCCACTTCTGGTCGAGGCCGACCTGCTGGCCGTGGATGGGATGGCGGCTGGGGGCGCGGGCCTCGAAACGGCGCCGGGCGAGGGCGGCGGGCACCTCGCACCAGATCTCCAGGATGTCGGTGGGGATGACGTTGGCGCGGCGCAGCCCCCGCAGGACGAGGTGACGGGTGCCGGGCAGCCAGGCGCTGTCGCAGATCGCGCCGCCGTGGGCGTGGCGCAACAGGGCCCACATGGTCTCGGTGGCGGCGGCGCCGAGGTTCTGGTTCCACACGGGTTGCGGGCGATCGTCCGGGGCGTCGACGCCGAGCACGTCGGCGTGCGCCTCCTTGATGACGTCCTTGCTGAACAGGGGCAGGCGGAGCAGTCGGGCCAGGCCGCGCCCGAGCGTCGTCTTGCCGGCACCGGGCAGGCCGTTGATGAGGATCACCGGCCGGGTCACGCGCACGCGCCATCGGGCCGGCGTTGACCTATCTGCGGCTTCCGTTGTGCTGGTCCCGGCATGGCGCACACCTCCCGCAACCATGCTTTCACAGAGAGTCGCGCCAGCGATGCCCGGGTATCGATAAACGACTATTTAATGACGCGGCCGCGCAGGATGATCCGCGACGGTGCGCGTACCACCTCGAGGTCGCGCCGGGGGTCGGCCGGGTACGCGACCAGGTCGGCCAGGCCGCCCTCCACCAGGCCGGGGAAGCCGAGCCAGTCCCGCGCGCCCCAGGACGCGGCGGCCAGCACGTCGAGCGCGCTCATGCCGGCGGCCGAGTGCAGCAGGAGCATCTCGTCGGCGGCGCGTCCGTGCGCGATGCCGCCGCCCGCGTCGCTGCCCACGAAGACGGGCACCCCGGCGGCGTACGCGTCGGCGACAACGCTCGCGTGGCGGTCACGCAGCGCGAGCATGTGCCGCGCGTACCCGGGGAATTTGTCCTTGGCCCGCGCCGCGATGGAGCCGAACGTCGCGATGTTGATCATTGTGGGCACGAGCGCGGTGCCGCGCGCGGCCATCTCGGCGATGTCGGCCTCCGACAGGCCGGTGCCGTGCTCGACCGAGTCGACCCCGGCCCGGACCAGCGCGGCGACCGACTCCTCGGCGAACGTGTGCACCGCCACCCGGGCGCCCGCCGCGTGCGCCGCGGCCACCGCCCCGGCCATCGTCTCGATGTCCCAGGCCGGCGCCAGGTCCCCGTCGTCGCGGGAGATCCAGTCGCCGACCAGCTTGACCCAGCCGGTGCCCAGCCCGGCCTGCTCGCGTACCGTCGCCGCGACCCGGTCGGCGGCCACCTCGACGCCGATGTCGCGCAGGTAGCGGCGCGGCGGCGCGACGTGTCGCCCCGCGCGGGCCAGTCGCGGCACGTCGGGGTCGTCGTCCAGTTCCGGGTACGGGTAGGGAGAGCCGGCGTCGCGGATCGCCAGGACGCCGGCGTCGCGATCGACGGTGGCGAGTTCACGTGCCTCGGCGACCGACTCGATGGGGGCGCCGCCGGGTCGGATGCCGATATGGCAGTGCGCGTCGACCAGACCGGGCAGGATGAACCCGCCATCGACCACCGTGGTGGCGCCGGCCACCGGCGTGTGGCTGACCCGGTCGCCGACCAGCCAGAGATCGCGGGTCTCGTCCTCGGGAAGCAGGACGCCGCGCACATGCAGGGCCATAACGCCGTCCTCCCGTCTCGGGGCGCCTGCGTTCTGCTCGCCCCGTCCGATCTGGCAGAATAGTTCGTTGGTATCCGACGATCCGGCCGCGCCCTCTACCCGACCGGTGAGTCAGTCCACGAGTAGCCGACCGCGCCCAACCCCACGGGAGCGGGAAGCACGCTCAGCTTCACCAACTCAGGAGCGAAAAAACCGTGGCCGTTCGTATCCGGCTTCTGCGGATGGGCAAGATCCGCAACCCGCAGTACCGCATCGTGGTCGCCGACTCCCGCACCAAGCGGGACGGTCGGGCGATCGAGCAGGTCGGTCTCTACCACCCGAAGGAGGACCCCTCGCGCATCGAGGTCAACTCCGAGCGGGTGCAGCACTGGCTCTCCGTCGGCGCCCAGCCGAGCGAGCCCGTCGTGGCGATCCTCTCCAAGACCGGTGACTGGCAGAAGTTCAAGGGCCTGCCGGCCCCGACGGAGCCGCTGAAGGTCGCCGCGCCGAAGGCCAGCCGCACCGCGACGTACGAGGCTGAGGCGCAGGCCGCCGCCGGTCTCGCCGCCGAGGCGCCGAAGGCCAAGAAGGAGACCCCCGCGAAGAAGAAGGCTGCCGAGGCTCCGGCCGAGGCCGCGTCCGAGGAGCAGGCCGTTGCCAACGCCGGTCCGGAGAGCTGACGTGGCGCTCCGGCCGGCACTGGAGCACCTGGTCAAGGGCATCGTCACCCACCCCGATGACGTTCGCGTACGCATGATCGATGGTCGGCGTGGGCAGCGTCTGGAGGTCCGGGTGCACCCCGAGGACCTGGGCACCGTGATCGGTCGCGGGGGTCGCACCGCCAAGGCTCTTCGCCAGGTGATCACCTCGGTCGGTGGCCGGGGCGTGCGGGTCGACATCGTCGACGCGTACTGATCTCCCATGCTGGTTGTGGTCGGGCGCATCGGGCGTCCGCATGGCATCCGCGGTGAGGTTTCCGTGGAGCCGCGCACGGACGAGCCCGAGGCGCGTTTCGCCGCCGGGTCGGTGCTCATCACCGATCCGGCGGCGGGCCCCCCCCCCACCGGG
>JAEZGP010000076.1 GCA_023437285.1 Actinomycetes bacterium
GGTACAGGCCGGTGCCGCGTACGAGGCCTGGCGGGCGGGCCGCGACGGTGAGCCGCTGCACGCCCGTCACCCGGCCGGACGTACGGCGGTTGATCACGGTGGACGAGGGGATGACCAGTGGGTACGCCACGCAGGATCGCGATAGTCACGCACGACTGTGTCGTCCCCACCGGCGTGGAGTCCATCGCGCTGTGGCTGCGCGATCGACTGGCCAGCACCGGCGACTACGACGTCGACCTGCACTACCTGGCGACCTCCTCGCGGGACGGCCGCAGTCGCCGCGTGGTCGCGCCGTCGTCGTGGGCACGGCGGTCCCTCACCGACGGCGGCGGTGCCGGTCGCGGCGAGTACCGCTGGGGCGTCAACGCGGTGGAGCTGGAGTTCATGCGCTACCGCCCGCGCCGCGAGCTGACCCGCGCGCTGGCCGGGTACGACGTTGTGCAGTTGATTGTCGGCAGTCCCGTGTGGGGCCTGACCACGGCCGGCGCCGGTGTCCCGGTCGTCATGCAGGTCGCCACCCGCGTCGGGTGGGAGCGGCCGGTGCAGCTGGCGGGCCAGCCGCTGCTGCCGCGCACCTGGCGGCGGGCGATGACGGCGCTGGTGAGCCGGCGCGAGGTGCCCGGGCTGCGGGCCGCCGACACGGTCCTGGTGGAGAACGAGGCGATGCTGCGCTGGGCCACCTCGCTCGGCCACCCGTCGGTACGCAAGGCGATACCCGGCGTGGACACCGAGCGGTTCTCGCCCGGCCCGTTCGGGCACCGGCCGGACGGCTACCTGCTGTCAGTGTGCCGGCTCGGCGACCCGCGCAAGGGGCTGGGCCGGCTGGTCGACGCGTACGCGGAGCTGACGCGCCGCCGGCCGACCGTGCCGCCGCTGGTCATCGCCGGTCACACGGAACCGCCGCGCGAGTTGCGCGAGCACATCGGCCGGCTCGGCCTCGACACCAGGATTTCGATCATGACTGACGTCCCGCAGGGCGACCTGGTCGACCTCTACCGGGGCGCGTCGGTGTTCGTGCAGTCGTCGTGGGAGGAGGGCCTGGGCGTCTCGGCGATCGAGGCGATGGCGTGCGGCCTGCCCGTCGTGGCGACCGAGACCGCCGGCAGCCGGGAGACCGTCGCCCACGGCGACAACGGCTGGCTGGTGCCCCAGGACCCGCCGGCCGGGGTGCCGGCCGCACTGGCCGACGCGACGCTGCGGGTCCTGGCGGACGGGTACGACGGGTTCTGCGCGCGCAGCCGGGCCCGCTGCGAGCGACTGTTCTCCTCGGCCGTGGCCCTGCGACACTTCCTCGACGCCTACGACGAACTGCTGGCCGGCCGGACTCAGGTGGTCAGGGCGGCCAGGTAGGCCCGGGCGTACGTGCCGGGGTCGTGGCGTACCGACGCGCACCGGTAGGCCCGCTCGATCAGGTCGGCGCGCAACTGCGCGTCGGCGCTGAGCCGGGTGAGGGCGGCGGCCAGGCGGCCCGCGTCGCCGGCGGGGTAGACCATCCCGGTGACCAGGTGCTCGACCAGTTCGGCCGCGCCACCCTGGTCGGGCACGACGGCGACGACGCCGGCCAACTGGGCCTCCACGACGGTACGGCCCATCGCCTCCTGGGCGTTGGCCACCACCAGGATGTCCAGGCCCGCCATGGCCGAGGCCGGGTCGACCCGGGCCTGGATCTCGTGGCGGTCGGGCAGTAGCCGGGAGCACAGGTCCTGCACCTCGGCCCGGTACGGCGTGCGGTGTGCCGCCCGGTCGCCCCGGATGACCAGGCGAAGCTGCGGCGGGGCCGCGCTCATGGCCTCGATGACGAGCGGGTGGTTCTTCTCCGGGTCGATGCGCCCCACGACGCCGACCACGCGTCCCGCGTTCGCCCGGCGCGTGCGCTGCCGCGGCGCCCTGACCGGCCGGTAGATCGTCGCGGACGCGACCGGCAGGTCCGCGACGCTCGCCGCGACGTAGTCGCTGACCGAGATCACGGTGTCCATGCGGGGGGCGAACCAGCGCAGGACGCGCGAGGCCCGGGGGGTAAAGATCTTGTCGTGGAGGTCGAGCACCATGCGTTGCCCGCGTCGCTGCGCCAGCTTCACGAGGGCGCCCGGGATGACCAGGTGGAAGTTCTCCAGGACCACCACGTCGTACGCCAGCAGCACCCGGACGTGACGCAGCAGCCAGATCATGTCCTGCAGGCGCGGCAAGCGTTGCACGCGGCGGTTGTCGGGGGCCAGCACCACGGACGGTCCCACCTCGGCCGCCCACCGGGCGGCCAGCGGTTCGCTGCGGCACAGCAGGGTCGGGCGGACGTGGTCGCGGGCCGCCGAGGCGAGGGTGAGGACGCTCTCCTCGGCCCCCCACCAGTCGCGCGACGCGGTGACGAAGACGACGGAGGTGCCGGCCGCCACGCCGGCGTCGCGGACCACGTCAGGCGGCGTCGCGGCCGGCGGTCGGCCCGCCGTCGCGGGCGATGAAGTCGCGGGCGATGAAGCAGACGTTGGGCAGCCCGCGCAGGGAGTGCTCGTACACGCCGGCCAGCTTGTGGTAGCCGCACTCCACGAGCACGGTGGGCTTGCCCAGCAGCGCGGCCGGCATCGCGACGTGCAACCGGTCGGTGATCACCGCCCGGGCGGTCACGATCGACCGGGCATAGTGGGCGTACGTGCCGTACAGCGGGGAGCTGACGTCGAAGCTGTCCGGCCGGACGCGGGCCAGCAGGTCGTCGGGCACCCGCCCGGTCACGCGGGCCAGCAGCGCCTCGTTCGCGCGCTGTTGACGCTCGCGGGCCCGGTGGCGCAGCAGCG
>JAEZGP010000478.1 GCA_023437285.1 Actinomycetes bacterium
GGCGGAGGCCGTCTGCTGGACGACGAACGCGCCGGCGAGGGCCAGGACAGAGGCGGTCAGCGCCGACAGCGGGCGACGTGCTCGCGCGGGGGCGGCGGACATGCGACGCCTCCTTCGTCTCCGCGCGGGGGGCGGCGCATCCCTCGCGGCGAACGGCCCGGACCCCGCCACTTGACGGGGGCGGGGCCGTTTCAGGTGGAGCTCAGGCGCCCAGCTTGCGGGCCAGGTTGTCGTCGAGTACGGCCATGAACTCGTCGGTGCTCAGCCACGGGGCGTCCCGCGAGATCAGCAGCGCCATGTCCTTGGTCATCTGGCCGCCCTCGACCGTGTCGATAATGACCTTTTCCAGGGTCTGCGCGAACTCGGTCACCTGCGGCGTGTTGTCGAGCTTGCCCCGGTGGGCCAGGCCCTGGGTCCAGGCGAAGATCGACGCGATGGGGTTGGTCGAGGTCTTCTCGCCCTTCTGCCACTGCCGGTAGTGCCGGGTGACCGTGCCGTGGGCGGCCTCGGCCTCGACCGTACGGCCGTCCGGCGTCATGAGCACCGACGTCATCAGGCCGAGCGAGCCGAAGCCCTGCGCCACGGTGTCGGACTGCACGTCGCCGTCGTAGTTCTTGCAGGCCCAGACGAACCCGCCCTCCCACTTGAGGGCGGCGGCGACCATGTCGTCGATGAGCCGGTGCTCGTAGGTGAGGCCGGCCGCCTTGAACTCCTCGGCGAACTCGGTCTCGAAGACCTCGGCGAACAGGTCCTTGAACCGCCCGTCGTACGCCTTGAGGATCGTGTTCTTCGTCGACAGGTACACGGGGTAGTTGCGGGCGAGGCCGTAGCGCAGCGAGGCCCGCGCGAAGTCGCGGATCGAGTCGTCGAAGTTGTACATGCCCATGGTCACGCCGCCGCCGGGGAAGTTGGCGACCTCCATCTCGACCGGCGCCCCGCCGTCGGCCGGGGTGTAGGTGAGCGTGACGGTGCCGGGGCCGGGCACCACGAAGTCGGTCGCCTTGTACTGGTCGCCGTGAGCGTGCCGGCCGATGATGATCGGCTTCGTCCAGCCGGGTACGAGCCGGGGCACGTTCGACATGATGATCGGCTCGCGGAAGACGACGCCGCCGAGAATGTTGCGGATCGTCCCGTTGGGTGACTTCCACATCTTCTTCAGGCCGAACTCGGCGACCCGCGCCTCGTCCGGGGTGATCGTGGCGCACTTGACGCCCACGCCGTGCCGCTTGATCGCGTTGGCCGCGTCGATCGTGACCTGGTCGTCGGTCGCGTCGCGGTGCTCGATGCCGAGGTCGTAGTAGTCCAGCTCGACGTCGAGGTAGGGCAGGATGAGCTGCTCACGGATCTGCTTCCAGATGATCCGGGTCATCTCGTCGCCGTCGAGCTCGACGACCGGGTTGTCCACCTTGATCTTGGCCATGGCGCCGCGCGCTCCCATTCATCAGAGGTCATTAACAGTACGAGCGTACTGCAGGCCCGCTGGCGCGCGCGTCGGGTGTGACCAGTTCGGCCAGTGGGCACTACAACAGCAACCCGCACCTTTCCGGGAGCCCACGATGACGAGCCCCTCGACCCGCCGCAGAATCCTCGCGTGGCTGGGTGCCGCCCTGCTCGTGGCCGCCTGCGGCCTGCCGGTCATCGAGGAGGGCGACGGCGGGAACGGCAGCGCCACCCCGAACCCGACCGGCACCCAGTCGCTGGAGGGCGCCTTCCAGTACGAGACCATGGACGACTACGTCAACGCCGTACTCCCCATGATCACCGAATGGCACGAGGCCACCTGGCCGAGCCTGCCCCAGCCGCGCCGGGTCAACTACGTGCCGAAGGGGGCCAGCGGACCCGAGGGCTGCCAGGACCGGGAGGGCAACCAGGCGACGTACTCCGCCGAGTCGTACGAGTACTGCGGCGGCGACCAGATGATCTACGTGGGGCAGGACCTCCTCTGGGCGCTCTACGACCGCGCGGGTGACGCCGGGCCGGCGGTCGGGCTGGCCCACGAATGGGCCCACCACATCCAGTCCGTCGCCCGGGTGCCCGCCCCGCAGACCGCCGAGGGCAGCATCCGGCTGGAGAACCAGGCCGACTGCATCGCCGGCGCCTGGGTGCTCTTCACCAAGGAAAAGGGCTACCTGGAGCTACCCGACGACATCGAGGACATCGAGCAGCTCTTCCCGCTCATCGCGTCGGCCGAAAGCGCCGACCGCGACCACGGCACGCTGCGGGAGCGCGAGGAGTCGTTCAATCTGGGCTACACCCGGGGCCTAGACCAGTGCAACCGCTTCTTCCCGGACACTCCGGTCACCTGAGCGGCGGCTCAAGCGAACAGCTCGTCCACGGACGCCACGGTGGCCACGCGGCGCAGCCACAGATCAATCTCGTGGGCGTCGTCAGACAACGCGATCCGCGCGCGCGTCATCCCGGGAACCACGATGCCGCGCGCGTCCAGGACGGCCAGGACCGCCTGCGCCCTGCCGCGGAGCTCGCCACGGGCCTCGCCACGCGCCTCGCCGCGGGCCTCACCCTCGTCGTAGAAACGGCGGCCGAAGTCGCTCAGTGGCCGCCCAGGAGCGATCGACATCAACGCCTCCAGGTCCCTTCGGATCGCCTCACGCAGTGCGACGCAGACGATGTCATAGTACAACGCCCCATGATCAACATCGACACTCGACAGTGCGACAACCAGCGCGTCCAGCAGTTCATACTGCTCGGCCCCGCCGAGGTTGTCCGCGTGGGCCAGGGCGACGAGGACGACGAGTTCGGGCGAGCGGACGGCGACCTCGACATCAGTGACCACCGGCAGGCCCGCCGGGCCGAGCACCATCGGCGTCAGCACGAACTCCGGATTGCCGACCATGATGGGCCTGGCCGCCCACTTCGCCACGGTCCGGTCGGGGCAGACCACGAGCAACGCGACCGGGCACCGCAGTCGGGCGTACAGGGTCGCGACGTACGCGGGCCAGCTCAGCGGCTTGCCAACGTCATGGCTGAGCTGCACTTCCACGACTATCGCCTGAACGTTCGCGTCCCCGTCGCGCAACAGGACGACCGCGTCAGCCCGGTACTCCGTCGGTGCGACATCGTTGAGCTCCGCGGCGGACAGCTGTGCGCGGTCGAACTCGGGCATGGCCAAGCCGAGCTGCTCAGTCAACAACTGTGGGGCCAGGGTGGGACACTCCCGAAACAGCTCGATAAGAATCTCGTGGAGAGGTGAGGGCACGGCCAGACGCTGTCGTGGCCGCGTTGTGGCCGCAACCCCGCGCGGCGGTATTCACCCGATAGAGCGACAAGGCCCGGGCGTCCACAAAGGATGCCCGGGCCACGGTCGGCCAGCCCTCACAGGTCGGCGACGTCCGCCTGCTTGGCGCGGACCGCCTCGGCGGCCTCCTTGAGCGACGCCAGCTCCGCGTCGGTGAGCGGCGTCTCGACGACCTTGCGGACGCCGGTGGCGCCCAACTCCGCCAGCACGCCCAGGTAGACCCCGGAGACGCCGTACTCGCCGTCGACCCACGCGCAGACCGGCCAGACCTCGCCGCTGTCCTCGGCAATGGCCTTGGCCATCCGGGCGGCGGCGGCCGACGGGGCGTAGTAGGCCGAGCCGGTCTTGAGCAGGGCCACGACCTCGGCGCCGCCGTTGCGGGTACGGGTGACGAGCTCCTCGATCTTCTCGGCCGGCAGCAGCTCGGTCAGCGGCTTGCCATCCACGGTGCACTGCGACGGGACCGGCACCATCGTGTCGCCGTGCGAGCCGAGGGTCAGCGTCTTGACGGACTTGACCGGCACGCCGAGGGTCTCGGCGACGAAGTTGGTGAACCGCGCGGTGTCGAGCACGCCCGCCTGCCCGAGCACGCGGTTCTTCGGGAAGCCGGTGGCGATCTGGGCCAGCGCGGTCATCTCGTCGAGCGGGTTGGACACGACGATGACGACGGCGTTCGGGGCGTACTTCGCGACGTTCTCGGCCACCTGGCGAACGATCTTCGCGTTGACGCCGAGGAGATCCATGCGGCTCATGCCCGGCTTGCGGGGCAGGCCGGCGGTGATGACGACGACGTCGGAGCCCTCGATCGCCTCGTAACCCTCGCCGTTCGGGCCGGTGGTGGCGCCGATGACCTTGGTCTCGAAGCCCTCGATCGGCCGCGACTGGTTGAGATCGAGGGCCAGGCCCTCGGGCTTGCCCTCGATGATGTCCGTAAGCACGACGGTCTCGAAAACGTCGTACTCGGCGAGGCGCTGTGCGGTCGTGGAGCCGTAGAATCCGGCGCCGACGACGGTGACCTTCTTGCCCATGGCGTGGTGTCTCCCGCGTTAACCGGCGTTAAACCTGCTGTTCCAGCACAGTAACGCGCGCTGCCCGGGACGGTTCAGCCGGCCGCGCGTTCAGCGGCCTCCACCACGTTCGACAGCAGCATCGCGCGGGTCATCGGGCCGACGCCGCCGGGGTTCGGCGTGAGGTAGCCGGCCACCTCGGCGACGCCCGGGTGCACGTCGCCGGCCAGGCGGGGCACCCCGTCGGCATCGGGCCGACGACCGGTGCCCAGGTCGACCACTGCCGCGCCGGGCTTGACCATGTCGGCGGTGAGGATGTCGGGTACGCCGGCCGCGGCCACCACGATGTCGGCGCCGCGGGTGTGCGCGGCGAGGTCGCGCGTACCGGTGTGGCAGTACGTCACGGTGGCGTTCTCGGAGCGGCGGGTCAGCAGCAGGCCGAGCGGGCGGCCCACGGTGATGCCGCGGCCGATGATGACGACCTCCGCGCCCTCGATCGGCACCTCGTAGCGGCGCAGCAGCTCCACGATGCCCCGGGGGGTACACGGCAGCAGCCCGGGCACGCCCAGCACGAGCCGGCCCAGGCTGACCGGGTGCAGGCCGTCGACGTCCTTGGCGGGGTCCACCGCCTCCAGGACGCGCTGCTGATCGATCTGGCGCGGCATGGGCAGCTGCACCAGGTAGCCGGTGCAGGCGGGGTCGGCGTTGAGGTCGGCCACGGCCGCCTCCACGTCGGCCTGCGAGGCCGTGGCCGGCAGGTCCCTGCGGATCGAGACGATGCCGACCTCGGCGCAGTCGCGGTGCTTCATGGCCACGTAGGTGTGCGAGCCCGGGTCGTCGCCCACCAGTACGGTGCCCAGCCCCGGCTGGATGCCGCGATCGGCGAGCGCTGCCACCCGTACCCGAAGTTCTTGTTTGATGGCGGCGGCGGTGATCTTGCCGTCCAAGAGCGTCGCGGTCACGGCTGAATCCTCGCACGCGGGACGTCCGGGCCGGCAACGCACCCACCCGCCATGATTACTCTCTGTAATCACATACCGACCAATGGGTCCGTCCTACCGAAAAGCCACCGCTTCTATGGTGATAATTCGTGATAAGTGCAGGTTGGTCGTGGTGAATGGCGCCCGAGCGTACGCACCGGTTGCCGCCGTGACCACCGGAACGTCACAGCGCCTGCCCGACAAGGGTGTCGGCGCGACGAGGAGGAACCATGCAGGTCCGCAGGCGTGCCACCTGGGTCGTGCCCGCAAGTCTGATCATCGCGACGAGCGCGCTGGCCGGGTGTGGCGGGAATGACAACGGGGGCGGCACCGCAGACACCAACGCCGTGGTCTCGGTCGGCATCGCCGAACCGCAGTACCTGACCCCGGCCAACACCAACGAGACGAGCGGCTCGCAGGTCCTCGCGGCACTCTTCGCGCCCCTCGTGGACTACGACGCCGAGCACAAGCCGTACGAGGTGACCGCCGAATCGATCACGGCGTCCAACACGAACAAGACCTGGACAATCAAGCTGAAGGACGGCTACACGTTCCACAACGGCGAGAAAGTCACCTCCGACAGCTACATCGACGCCTGGAACTACGCCGCGTACGGCCCCAACGGCCAGAACAACAACTACTTCTTCAGCCTGATCGACGGCTACAAGGCCCTCAACCCGACCGACCCGGACGGCGAAGGCGCGCAGAAGGCGCCGACGCCGACGACCAAGACCCTGTCGGGGCTGAAGAAGGTCGACGACCTCACCTTCACCGCCGACCTGTCCACCCCGTCCAGCGAGTTCCGGACGATGCTGGGCTACACGGCGTTCTACCCGCTGCCGAAGGCGGCGTTCGAGAGCGAGGGCGTCATCAAGCAGGACTACCAGGAGGCCCCGATCGGCAACGGGCCCTTCAAGATGAAGGGCACCTGGCAGCACGACCAGCAGATCGAGGTCGAGCGCTACGACGCCTACCCCGGGGAGAAGCCCAAGATCGGTGGCGCGACCTTCAAGGTGTACCTGCAACCCACGGCGGAGTACGCCGACCTGCTGGCCGGCAACCTCGACGTGATGAAGCAGATCCCGACGGAGTACCTGACGACCGCCCCGACCGACCTGGGCGACCGGTTCCTGAAGAGCCCGGCCTCGACGATCCAGCTGCTCGCGTTCCCGACGTTCGACCCGAAGTTCTCGAAGGTCGAGGTACGCCAGGCGATCTCGATGGCGATCGACCGTGACCAGATCGTGGAAGCGATCTTCAAGGGCTCCCAGACGGCGGCCCGCTCGTTCGTGTCGCCCGTGGTGGCCGGCTACCGCCCGGACACCTGCGGGGACGCGTGCAAGTACAGCCCGACGGACGCCAAGGATCTCTACACCTCGGCCAACGGGCCGTCGAGCCTGACGATCACGTACAACGCGGACGGCGGCCACAAGGACTGGGTGGACGCGACGTGCAACCAGCTCAAGAACAACCTGGGCGTGTCGTGCACCGGGCAGCCGGAGGCCAAGTTCGCCGACCTGTTGACGAAGCTGGACAAGAAGCAGAACGTCGGCATGTTCCGGATGGGCTGGGTCATGGACTACCCGTCCATGGAGAACTACCTGGGCCCGCTGTACACCACGAACGGTTCGTCCAACTACTACGGCTACAGCAACAAGGAGTTCGACGCCCTGGTGGCCAAGGGCCAGGCGGCGGCGAGCACCGACGCGGCGATCGCCGACTACCAGGCGGCCGAGGACATCCTGGCCAAGGACCTGCCCGTGCTGCCGCTGCGGTTCGGGGAGAACGTGTTCGGTCACTCCGAGCGCACGCGCAACGTGGAGATGGACGTCTTCAACCGGGTCAACCTCAACACCATCGAGGTCACCTGATCTCGTCGGTCGCGAGGCCGACCGCGGGGGGCCCCCCCCCCCCCCGCCGCCATTTCTGGCGATAAGACGCATTTAGGGGTGTTCTGCGGCGAGACTAGGGGCATGTTCCGCTACATCGTGCGGCGGTTGCTCCAGATGGTCGTTGCCTTCTTCGGCACGACCTTGATCGTCTTCGCGCTCATGTTCGCGGGGCGGGGCGACGCGCTTACCGTGGCACGGTCCCTCGCCGGCGAACGGCCGGTCAGCGAGGCGCAGCTGAACAAACTGATCGAGGAGTTCCACCTCAACGACAGCTTCTTCGCGCAGTACTTCTACTACATCACCGGGCTGCTGCGCGGCGACTTCGGCACCTCGCTGACCGGGCAACCCATCAGCGACATCCTCGCCCGGGCATGGCCGGTCACCGCCAAGCTCGCCGTCGTGGCGATCCTGTTCGCCATCCTCTTCGGTGTCACGTCCGGCATCATCGCCGGCATCCGGCGCGGCGGCATCTTCGACAACGCCACCCTCGTGCTGACCCTCGTCGTGATCGGCATCCCGTCGATCGTGCTCGCCCCGGTGTCCCAGTACCTGTTCGCGGTGAAGTGGCCGATCTTCCCCGCCACGGCGGGCGCCCAACCGAACCTGTACCAGCTGCTCCTGCCGGGCATGGTGCTCGGCTCGCTGTCCCTGGCCACGGCGCTGCGGCTCACCCGTACCTCGGTCGGGGAGAACCTGCGCTCCGACTACGTACGCACCGCGCGGTCCAAGGGCATGCCGCCGCGGCGGGTCATCGGGGTGCACGTGCTGCGCAACTCGCTCATCCCGATCGTGACGTTCCTCGGCGTGGAACTCGGCAACCTCATGGGCGGCGCGATCGTCACCGAGGGCGTGTTCAACGTGCCGGGCGTCGGCCAGTACCTGTTCCGGTCCATCCGTACCGGCGACGGACCGCTCGTGATCGGCTTCGTGAGCATCCTCGTCATCGTCTACCTCGTCATCAACCTCACCGTCGACGTCCTCTACGCGGTCCTCGACCCGCGGATCCGGTACGAGTAAGGGGGCGGCGTGAGCGACTTCGAAACCGTGGCAGCGTCCGAGTTGCACACCGCTACCCCCGGCCCGGCCGGCAACCCGAACGCCCCCGGGCAGCCGTCCGACATCGGGGTGCCGCCCAAGCCGTCCCAGGCGCCCGGCAAGCCGCGCAGCCTGGCCGGCGACGCGTGGCGTGACCTGCGCCGCAACCCGCTGTTCTGGATCGCCGCCGTGGTGGCCCTGATCGCCATCCTCATGGCCGTCGTACCCCGGCTGTTCACGTCGGCCGACCCCACCGCGTGCGACCTGAACCTGCAACACAAGGGCCCCCAGGGCGCGGCGATCTTCGGCTACGACTTCCAGGGCTGCGACGTGTACGCCCGCGCGGTCTACGGGGCCCGCGCCTCGCTCATCGTCGGCGGGCTCGCCGCACTGACGGCCGGCATCATCGCGGTCATCGTCGGCATGATCGCCGGCTTCTTCGGCGGCTGGACCGACGCGGTCCTGTCCCGCGTCGTCGACATCGTGCTCGGCATCCCCCTGCTGCTGGCCGCGATCGTCGTCATGGGCCGGGTGCCCAGCGGCCACGAGAAGACCCGCATCGCGGCCGTCGTACTCGTCCTGGGCCTGCTCGGCTGGACCACCGCCGCGCGGGTCATCCGGTCCTCGGTGATCACCGCGAAGCAGCAGGACTACGTGGAGGCCGCGCGCATGCTCGGCGCCGGCAATGGACGCATCATGTGGCGACACATCCTGCCGAACTCGATCGCCCCCGTGATCGTCATCATCACGATCGCGCTGGGCTCGTTCATCGCCACCGAGGCCACGTTGTCGTTCCTGGGCATCGGCCTGCAACCGCCCACGATCTCCTGGGGCATCTCGATCGACACCGGTCGCCAGCACATGCGCGAGGCGGTGACCCCGCTGGCCGTGCCCTCGGTGTTCCTCGCGCTGACCGTACTGGCGTTCATCATGCTGGGCGACGCGATCCGCGACGCCTTCGACCCGAAGCTGCGCTAGCGGAGGCCGGGATGACGCACCTGACAGTCGAGGCGTCCGGCGGCATCGGTCCCGTCCCGGGCGGGCCGGCCCCACAGCACCTGCTGGACGTACGGGACCTGTTCATCGAGTTCCACACCCGGGATGGGGTGGCCAAGGTGATCAACGGCGTGTCGTACCACCTGGACCCCGGCGAGACGCTGGCCGTCCTGGGCGAGTCGGGCTCCGGCAAGTCGGTCACGGCGCAGGCCATCATGGGCATCCTCGACACGCCACCCGGCCAGATCACCGGCGGACAGATCGTGTTCGACGGCCGGGACCTGCTGATCATGCAGGAGAAGGAACGCCGGCAGGTGCGCGGCAAGGAGATCGCCATGATCTTCCAGGACGCGCTGTCGGCCCTGAACCCGGTGTTCACCGTCGGCTTCCAGATCACCGAGACGCTGCGCCACCGGGCCGGCATGAGCCGCGCCGACGCCGACACCCGCGCGGTCGAGCTGATGGATCTCGTGCGCATCCCGGCGGCCCGCGACCGCCTGCGCGACTACCCGCACCAGTTCTCCGGCGGCATGCGGCAGCGCGTCATGATCGCCATGGCCCTCGCCCTGAACCCGCGGGTGCTCATCGCCGACGAGCCCACGACGGCCCTGGACGTCACCGTGCAGGCTCAGGTCATGGACCTGCTCGGCGACCTGCGCCGGGAGCTGGACATGGCGATGATCCTGATCACCCACGACCTCGGCGTGGTCGCCGACGTGGCCGACCGCATCGCCGTCATGTACGCCGGCCGCGTCGTCGAGCACGCCGACGTGCACGACCTGTACGCGCGCCCCGCACACCCGTACACGAAGGGCCTGCTCGAGTCGATCCCGCGGCTGGACGCCCGGGGCACCGAACTCACCACCATCAAGGGCCTGCCGCCGAACCTGCTGCACCCGCCGAGCGGCTGCACGTTCCACCCACGCTGCCCGTACTGCCAGGAGGTCTGCGTGGTGCGCGTGCCGCCGCTGCTGGCACTCGGCAACGACCGGACGAGCGCCTGCCACTTCGCCCAGGAGGTGCTCGATGGCACGATCGAATGAGCCCATCCTCACCGTGGAGGGCCTGGTCAAGCACTTCCCGATCACCCAGGGCATCCTCTTCAAGAAGAAGATCGGCGCGGTGAAGGCCGTCGACGGGGTCAGCCTCACGCTGCACCGGGGCGAGACGCTCGGCATCGTCGGCGAGTCCGGCTGCGGCAAGTCCACCTTGGCGAAACTGCTGATGCGCCTGGAGTCGCCGACCGCCGGGCGGGCCCGCTTCGGCGACCGGGACATCTTCACCATGTCGGGGGCGGAGCTGCGGCGGCTGCGCCGCAACGTGCAGATGGTCATGCAGGACCCGTACACGTCGCTCAACCCGCGCATGACGGTCGGTGACATCATCGGCGAGCCGTTCGAGATCCACCCGGAGGTCGCGCCGCGCCGCTCGCGGGCCGACCGCGTCCGCGAACTGCTCGACTACGTGGGACTCAACCCCGAACACATCAACCGGTACCCGCACCAGTTCTCCGGCGGGCAGCGTCAGCGCATCGGCATCGCCCGCGCGCTGGCCCTGCGACCGGAGATCATCATCTGCGACGAGCCGGTCTCGGCGCTCGACGTGTCGATCCAGGCCCAGGTCATCAACCTGTTGGAGCGGCTACAGGACACGCTGGGGCTGTCGTACATCTTCATCGCCCACGACCTGTCGGTGGTCCGACACATCTCCGACCGGGTCGCCGTCATGTACCTGGGCAAGGTCGTGGAGATCGGTACGGAGGAAGAGATCTACACGCGCGCCACCCACCCGTACACGCAGGCTCTCCTGTCGGCGGTGCCGGTGCCCGACCCGACGGCCCGCGAGCACCGCGCGGTCATCCGCCTCTCCGGTGACGTGCCGTCGCCGGCCAATCCGCCGTCGGGCTGTCACTTCCGTACGCGCTGCTTCAAGGCCCAGGAGATCTGCGCGGTGGAGGAGCCGCCGCTGGCCGTCCGCGAGGCGGACCCGCATCCGAGCGCGTGTCACTTCGCTGACCTGCTCCCCGAACCGCCCATGCCCACATAGGACGGTCATGTTCGCCCGGAGGGCGACGCGCGGGGCCGAAAGGCCATATACTCCGTGGCCGGGCGGGGGCCGGTCAGATGGAGGCGGCGACGTGAGTTCACCGGGCACTCGGAGGCGTCGGATAGGACGCAACCGTTGGGGTCGACGCAGCTTGCTCCGCTTGGGCGCCGCGTTGGCGACCGGCACGCTGGCGGTGGGTACGCTCGCCGTCCTCACCACCGCGCCGACGGCGCTCGCCGCGGACAACGACGAGCGCACGTGGGCGGCGCGCGCGGCCTCGTCCCGCCACGACGTTAGCCGCAAGAACGCCAGCTACCAGGGTCCCCGCGTCGCGGCGTACTGGGCCGACACGCGCACGCCGCGAGCCACGCTCGTGCGGGGCACCACCACCCGGGTCAACTTCGGCGCGTCGGTCGCCGCCGGGGTCGAGCGGGTCACGGTCGTGCTGGAGACGGCCGGCCTGGACCCCCGCAAGGTCAGCATCTCGGCCGTCGACCAGCGCTGCGAGCGGCGCGGGTCGAAGACGACCTGCACCTTCCGCCCCGACCGCGCCGGCATCGGGACGGCGCAGGTCACGCGGCGCGCCGCCGCCACGGCGCCGGGCGGCCGCGCCGGGTGGGTCATTCTCACCGCCGGCGCCGACGGCCGCACCAGCTGGTTTCCGA
>JAEZGP010000205.1 GCA_023437285.1 Actinomycetes bacterium
CGCTGGCCAGCGAGAAGCCGAACTTCTGGTCCTCGTGCGCCGTCGCGATGAACTCGTGCGTGTGCGCCTCGACGCCCACCGTGACGCGGATCATGACCTTCGGCCGCACGCCCCGCTCGCGGGCCAGGGGGGTCAGCCGGTCGACCTCGTCGAACGAGTCGACCACGATCCGGCCGACACCCGCCTCGACGGCCCGGGTGAGCTCGGCCACGGACTTGTTGTTGCCGTGCAACGCGATCCGCCCCGCCGGCATGCCGGCGGCCAGTGCCACGGCCAGCTCGCCGCCGGTGCACACGTCGAGGCTCAGGCCCTCCTCGGCCACGATCCGCACGACCGCCTTGCAGCAGAACGCCTTGCTCGCGTAGTGCACCTCGCCGCCCGCGAACGCGTCGCGCCACTCCCGGCACCGGGCCCGAAAATCAACTTCATCCAGTACGTACGCCGGTGTGCCGTACTCCTCGGCAAGCTCGCGGACGGTGCGGCCGCCCACGGACAGCACCCCGTCGGCGCCGCGTTCGACGGTGCGCGGCCACAGTTGCGGCAGCAGCGTGTTGACGTCGGCGGGCTGGCGGAGCCAGACCGGCGCGTGCCCGATCTCGGCGTGCAGCGCCCCCGCCTCATGCGCACTCACGACTACATCCTCTCCGGCGCCGAGACGCCGAGCATGTTCAGGCCGTTGACCAGCACGACCCGGGCGGCGTCGTTGAGCCACAGGCGCGCGCGGTGCAAGGGGGTGATCTCTTCGTCGCCGACCGGCGTGACCCGGCACTCGTCGTAGAAGCGGTGGTACGCCGCGGCGACCTGCTCCTCCAGGTAGCGCGCCACCCGGTGCGGCTCGCGCAGCTCGGCGGCGGCGCGTACCACGCCGGGGAACTCGCCCAACGCCTTGAGTAGCTCGTGCTCCTTGGGGTGGGTCAGCAGCTGCGGCTGGAAGTCCGCCGGCTCGCCCCGGGTCAGCCCCAGGTCGGCGGCGTTGCGGGCCACGCCGGCGGTACGCGCTGCCACGTACTGCACGTAGTAGACCGGGTTGTCGTTCTTAGCCCGGGTCCACAGCTCGACGTCGATGTCGATCGGCGAGTCCGAAGAATAGCGGGCCAGCGCGTACCGGGCCGCGTCGACGCCGATCGCGTCGACCAGGTCCTCCAGGGTGACGACCGTGCCGGCGCGCTTGCTCATCCGCACCGGCTGCCCGTCGCGTACCAGGTTGACCAGCTGCCCGATGAGGATCTCGAGGTGCTTGTCGGGGTCGTCGCCGAAGCACGCGGCCAGGGCCTTCATCCGGCCGACGTAGCCGTGGTGGTCGGCGCCCAGCATGAGGACGACGTGGTCGAAGCCACGCTCGCGCTTGTCGAGGTAGTAGGCGCAGTCGGCGGCGAAGTAGGTCCACTCGCCGTTGCTGCGGACCACGACGCGGTCCTTGTCGTCGGCGAAGTCGGTGGTGCGCAGCCACACCGCGCCGTCGGCTTCATAGATGTGGCCCTGCTCGCGCAGCCGGGCCAGGGCCGCGTCCAGCTTGCCCTGGTCGTGCAGGTCCTTCTCGTTGAAATACACGTCGAAGTGCACGCCGAAGTCGGCCAGCGACGACTTGATCTCGTCGAACATCAGGGCGACACCGTCGACGCGGAACGCCTCCTGCGCCTGCGCGTCGGGCAGCGTCAGCACGTCGGGTCGCTTGGCGGTCACGGCCGTGGCGATGTCGGTGATGTACGCCCCGGCGTAGCCGTCCTCGGGCGTCGGCGCGCCGCGCGCGGCGGCCAGCAGCGACCGGGCGAACCGGTCGATCTGCGAGCCGGCGTCGTTGAAGTAGTACTCCGTCGTGACGGCGGCGCCGGACGCGCGCAGCAGGCGGGCCAGCGCGTCGCCGACGGCCGCCCACCGCACCCCGCCGATGTGCACGGGTCCGGTCGGGTTCGCGGACACGAACTCCAGGTTGACCGTCTGGCCCGCGAGCGCGTCGTGGTGCCCGTACTGCCTGTCTTTGATCACGATCGTGCGGGCGAGTTCGCCCGCGGCGGCCGCGTCGAGGCGGATATTGACGAAGCCGGGGCCGGCGATGTCGGCGCTGGCGATGCCCGGCACCTCTTGCAACTTTCGGGCGAGTTCGCCGGCGAAGTCGCGCGGGTTGAGGCCGGCCTTCTTGGCCACCTGGAGGGCGAGCGTGGAGGCGTAGTCGCCGTGCTCAGGATTGCGCGGCCGCTCGACGGTCACCGATGCCGGCAGCACCGCCAGATCGAGGCCGCGGGAGGCCAGGATGTCACGGGCAGCTGTTAATACGACGTCGGCAAGCTCAGCGGGACTCACCGCGTCATGCTACCGAGGGTAGACTTCTGCCCTTGGCGGCGACCCCATACCGCTTGCCACCATTCGGGACACCGCCCCCAGTCGGACAAAACCGACAACCCGAACGGTCACGGACCTTCCTCCGGAGAACCCCGCTCCTCCGGAAGAGCCGCGACTACCCGACTAGACGAGGCCCCTCCATGTCAATGAGCACCCCTGGCGACGTTCGTCGCCCCTCGACCAAGAAGGCCGCGAACCCCGCCGCCGGCGCCGGCAAGAAGTCCGGCAACGCCGGCAAGGGCACGCCCAACCGCCCCGGCGGTGCGGGAGGCGGCGGCAAGGGCCGGCGCCCGGTTGCTCCCGTCAAGGTCAGCCAGGGACGCAACTGGGGCCCGATCGCCCTCTACACGGCCGCCGGCGCGGTGGCCATCGGCATCATCGCCTTCGCCACGATCTACCTGATCCAGAACAAGCCGGACACCCGGCCCTGGCAGGAGCGCGCAGCCGAGATCCAGGGCATCGTGAACTACCGGGAGACCAACCCGAAGCTGCTCGACCCCGCCCCCGGCAAGGCGTCCCACGAGTGGGGCCCGCTGACCTACGAGGTCAACCCGGCCGTCGGCGGCTCACACAACTACAACATCCAGAACTGCATGGGCGACGCGTACCCCGCGCCGATCCCGCAGGAGCACGCCGTCCACAGCCTCGAGCACGGCGCCGTCTGGATCACCTACCGCCCCGACCTGCCCGCCGACCAGGTCGAGAAGCTGAAGAAGAAGATCGACGGCGTGTCGTTCACGATGATGAGCCCGTACCCCAACCTGGACAGCCCGATCTCGCTGCAGTCGTGGGGCTTCCAGCTCAAGGTCGACAACGCGGACGACCCGCGCATCGACAAGTACATCCAGGCGCTGCGGCTCAACGCCACCATGGAGGAGGGCGCGGCCTGCTCCGGCGGCATCACGCAGACCGGCACGGCCCCGTACGACCTCGGAAAGTCCGCCGGCAACCAATGACCGACGCTGACGGCACGCCACGGCGCTGGACCCGCGTCCTCGCCGTGGCGCTCGCCGCGGTCCTGCTCGTCGGGGCAGGGCTCGCGGCGGGCCTGCTCATCTCCCACGACAAGACGCCCGGCGACACCTCGGTCGAGGCGGGCTTCGCCCGCGACATGGCCGAGCACCACGCCCAGGCAGTCGAAATGGGCATGATCGCGTACCAGCGTGGGAACCTCTCCGACGTACGCATGCTCGCCCAGGACATCGCGCTGACCCAGCAGGCCCAGATCGGCATCATGCACGAGTGGCTCAAGGAGTGGCACCTGCTGCCCACCAGCGACCAGCCGCGCATGGCCTGGATGCCCGACGGCCAGAAGAGCATGGAGTCCGGCAACCGCATGCCCGGCATGGCGACCGCCGAGGAGATCGACAAGCTCCGCAACGCCACGGGCCGCGACCTCGACGTCCTGTTCTGCCAACTGATGCTGCGCCACCACCTCGGCGGCATCCACATGGTCGACGGCGTCCTCGCCAAGGCCAAGGACCGCCGGGTCATCGAGCTGGCCACCGGCATGAAGAAGGCCCAGACCTCCGAGATCCAGGCGCTGGAAGGCCTCCTCAAGGGCCTGAACGCCCCCACCAGCTGACGCGTCCCCCGCCGGAAACCCAAGCGGAGTCCGGCGGGGGAACCTGGTACAGTTTCCGAGTCGCTGAGCCCCCGTAGCTCAGGGGATAGAGCACCGCCCTCCGGAGGCGGGGGCGCAGGTTCGAATCCTGCCGGGGGCACGTCACAGAACTGCGCACTACCGTCGGGCACGCTGGTAGTCGAAGCCACGTTCCCGATGGCACCGCCGCGCAAAGAGCGGCGATAAGCGTCCACGAGCCCGACGGCGACCAAGCCGTCGGGCTCGTCCGCTCTCGGGTCCTCGCCGAGGAGCCAAGACGGGCGGCCCTTCGCGCCGAGTTGTCCACAGGCGGGGAAGAACCGGTGCACCGTCCAACCCACCAACCTCCCATGATCGACCACCGCGTCCAACCGGCGGCCGTCGCCGTGTGGCGACGAGGCGAGATAGTGCCGGGCAAGAACCGTTGTGAACGGTATGAGGCCGACTGCAACGGTGCGGACGCAGCTCAGCGTCGGATCCTCCTGGCCAGCCCTTACAATGGGCTTCATGAGCGCTGAGGCCGTCGGCATGCACATGCCCGCCGTCGTCACGCTCGACGACGTGGCCGCGATGAACGGCGCCGACCCGAACGGCCACCGCTACGAAACCAGCCCTGAAGGGGTCCTGTCGGTCATGCCACCACCCGACTCCGAGCATGCGATGATCGCGAGCCGCCTGTTCGCGTGGCTCATCATGGCGGGGTGGCCGGCAGAACAGGTGCTTCAAGCGGTAGGCGTCCGAATCCCTGGACCGGATGGTGATGGCGGCCGGATTCCCGATATCAGCGTCTGGAGGAAACCGCCCCCTCGAAGCGTCTGGTCCGCGGTGACGGACCTGGCGCTGGTGGTCGAGATCGTGTCGCCGGGTTCGGAGGCCATGGACCTGATGACAAAGGTCCGCGAGTACGCTCGCGCGGGTATCTCCCAGTACTGGGTTGTTGACCGCGACGGTGCCCAGACGGTCACCTTGTATCAGCTATCCGCAGATGGCGCCTACGAAGAGAGGGCGAGGATGCCCATGGCGTGGCTCCTGCAGACCTCGCCGTCGGACCACGTCGACTGACCACCATTGCCGGCGCAGTGCATCACCGCAGCCGTCCGACCCAATGACGCGTCGTCACGCACAGAAACGCGGCGGCGCTATACGGATCGATCCTGGCAACTTCGCCCACTTACCGCTCCCGGAATGACACCCCGATCGACCGCGAGATCGACGCCCCTCCGCGCAGTTTCCACACCAACTCCAGTGATCCCCTGCCGCACGGTCAATTGCCGACGTGCACGTCAGTGACCAGGGACAATCGCGTGGACGGCGCACAGTTTTGAGACGTATCCGGCCGGGGGCACCCTGTTGCGAAAAGCGTCTCACCAGACATAACGAGGCCCTTGACCAGGCATAACGCCGATCAAGGGCCTCGTTCGTATGTCCGACTGCCGCTACGAGGCCGTACGCGCCCCACCGGTCCGCCGTCCGTTCATGAGAGTGCGGGCGGTGCGGCGACCCGGGGAGTCCCGCCACCGCCGACGCTGGTGGCAGAACTGTTGGTGACCATACGCATTTGGGCGTGGAGGATCTTCCAATCCGCGGTCATGCGCGCAGTCTGGGCCGCGTTGCACGCCAGCTCGCAGTAGAGCGCCGCCGTACCTGCCCGGTCGACCACGTACGCACCGTAGTTCTGCAGGGTGTAGGCCAGCGCGCGGCCTTCTGCGCTCAGGGGCAGCGCGTCAATGTCAACCGATCCAGGGATGGCCAGGAGCGACCCCATGGGGACCGTTCCGGAGTACGACGTCGCCGCGTCCCCGTCCTGCCGGGTCGCCGGCCATACCGGTCCGGTCTTGAGCACGTTGTTAGGCACGGCAACGGCGAGGGCATGCGGAATCCGCAACGCGGCGAGTTCCTCACTACGGATCAACCCCGCAAGCGCGGGTACCCCCGCGGCTCGTGATCCGGACCCGATGCCGGTTCCGCGCAGGTCCGTGACCACCACGACCTGCGCGCTCCAGGTGCCGTCGCTGAGCTTCTCGAATTTGAAGGCGTCGTATGCGGTCACGCCATCGGGCTGGATCAGGGTCACATGCCTATCCGATCCGCCGGTGGCAACAGTGTCAGCAGGAATACGTATCCTGTAGGTCTTGCCGTTGCGGACCGCATCGAGCGTGACCAGCGGATCGCGGGTGGTCGTTATGCGGACGGCAATGGACCAGGAGTCGCGGTTGATCACCGGTTTGGCCCCGAGGAACGCGGCCGTGCGGGGAGCGGACCGCGACTCGAACTTCGCACCGGAACCGATCGCCGTGTTCCAGACCGACGTCGACGAGAACGGGTGCCGCGCCGCGGACCGGGCGCCAGGTGTCTCGGAAGCAGACCGGGCGATAGGTGTCACGGAAGCGGACCGTGAGGCGTTAGCCGTGGCTGTGGGTGTCGCCACCGGGGTCGACGGAGCAGAACCCGCCATCGTGCCTCCGGGGCTCACGGATGCGGCGCCGGTGGTCCCCTGGACCATCGTGAACTGTGAGGCCGGAACATCTTTTGTCGCGGCGACGACGGCGATACCCGCGCTGACCAACACGGCCGCTGTGGCCCCCATCAGGATGACCTTCGTTGATCGCGGCAATTCTCCTAGCTTACGCCACATTGCATTCCCGCATGCCCCTTGGTCGATTCCACCTCGCGAACCTTAACTAATCCCAGTGCCCCGGCAAAGTCGTTACGTCATGCCGACCGCCTCCCCGGCGAGTGGGCGAGTGTCCGACTCCGGTTGATGGTTTGACCGTGGCCTCAGGCTTACATGATCGCGAAGACTCCGCGACTCGCGGCAGATCCGATGCGAGCCAACTGCGGGAGACTCGGAGTGCCTTGATCGCAAAGACGGGTGCTGGTCATACACCCATGTTTGTGGAGATATCCATTCCTTGTCCGCTGAATCGATCGGCGATCGCCGCCAGCCGCTGGGTGTAAGTCAGCCAGTTGGTGGCGTCAGGAATGTTGCTGTGCCGTGGCAGTAGGCCAACGGAGCCGTCGAGCTGCTCGCGGAGGATGTCGGCGTGGCCGGCGTGGCGCTGCAGGTCGACGGTCTTGTGGACCATGCTCTCGTGGAGCGTGACCGCCGCGCCGCCTGCTTTGTATCGCAAGCGGGCGCGCGCAGGCCGCCGAACCGTCGTCCCGAGGACCGCCGGGCTTTTCGGGTCAGCCGTCGTGGCGGAACAGGGCGGTCCACAGGAACTGCTCGCCGAACCGGGGCGAGTCGGCGGGCTCGTCGCGCATGCGGCGCAGCTCGACCTCTGTCAAGTCGGCGAAAATCCAGCGTAGTGCCTCCGGGGTGTACGCGACACCGCCCTGCAGCCCGCCGTGCCGGTAGAGCTCAGCGTCGGACAGCTCGGAGCCCATCGCCCCAGCGGCGAAGCAGCTGAGCCCGAAGTGGCCGCCGGGGACCAGTGCCCGGGCAAGCAGGGCGCGATAGCTGACACGACGGTGCGGTGGTAGGTGGTGAAAGCAGCCCGAGTCGTAGATCAGGTCGTACGGCCCGGACGGGGCCGTCTCGGCGAACGCGTCGCCGCAGTGGAACGCGATGTCGAGTCCGGCCGCGGTGGCCCGATCGCGGGCCCAGGAGATCGCGGCGGCAGACAGGTCGACGGCATCGACCTGAAAACCGGCGGCGGCAAGGTGCAGCGCGTTGCGGCCGGGACCGCAGCCGAGGTCCAGGGCCCGGCCGGGGGTGACCAACCCGCGGTCGAGGTACGACACCAGGTTCTCGTCAGGCTTATCCGCGAAGAACGGCACGGGCCGATTCCGGTCTGCGTAGAAGCCGTCCCACCAACCTGCACCGCCGTCGGGCGTCCACCGGTCGGCACCGGGCGCGAGCAGCCCGTCCAGCAGTTTCAGCACGTCCTCGACGTCGCGGATGTCGCGGTTCATCGGGCACCTCCTCGCCGGGTCAGCTTAGATCTGCCAGTCTGGATCGCGCCGCCCACACGGCTACTGGAACGTGGCTAGAGTCTGGGAATGGCGATCTCGGAGTACGTGGCTGGCCTTCGCCAGCATGTCGGCAACGGCCTGCTGATGCTGCCGAGCGCCTGCGCTGTCGTGCTGGACGAGAATGGGCGGATCCTGCTGGGGCGGCGTGCCGATAACGGGAAGTGGGCGTTGCCGGCCGGCGCGATCGACCCAGGCGAGCAGCCAGCAGATGCCGCAGTACGCGAGGTGTACGAAGAGACCGGAGTACGGATCGTAGTTGAACGTCTCGCCGGCGTGATGCTGCGTGATGTCACCTATCCTCACGGCGACATCTGCCAGTACCTCAACGTTTGGTTTCGCTGTAAGGCGGTCGGCGGTCACGCTGCCGTCAATGACGATGAATCGCTGGCCGTGAGCTGGTTCAACCCCGAAGAGTTGCCGGACCTCGACGCGGTGGACCGCCTACGTGTCGAGGTCGCCCTCGACGACACCGCACCGGCCTGGTTCGCCGCACCCGGAAAGATCTACGACTGGCTTCCGTCGCGCTCCTGATCCCCGATCCGACGGGATAGGGCGCGCCGGCGAGACTGACGAATCCGATCTAGTTCTTCAATCATTCGGCTACGCCAAGGACCCGGTGCATGCGGCATCTTGATCTTCAAGCTGCGGCCCTTGGACCGCGCTGAGCCGGCGATCGGCCGCAAATCAAGGCGCCCTTCGAGATACTCAAGGCTTCGCAGGCTTTCGGCGGTCACCGGCTGATTATCTTCCCGACACGATGTCGGTAAGATGGTCGGGTGAGCATCCCCGAAGCCGACCCGAACCCGCACACAGCCCCACCGTCCACCGGGTCGGACGCACCGGCACCCACGGAACACATCGACAGGCGCGGCTGGCTCGCGTTGACCTGCATCGCCCTCGGCGTATCGCTCGTGATCATGGACGCCACGATCGTCAACGTGGCACTTCCGGTCGTCATCGAGGACCTCGGACTCAGCGCCGCCGACGCGCAGTGGACCAACGCCACGTACTCGCTCGTCTTCGCGGCCCTGCTGCTGACCGTCGGCCGCCTGGGCGATCTGCGCGGCCGACGACGGCTGCTCATCTCCGGAATGATCCTGTTCATGGCCGCCTCGGCGGTCGCCGGAGCCAGCACCAGCCCGCTCATGCTCATCGGGTCCAGACTCGTCCAGGGCCTCGGCGCCGCCATGATCGTGCCCAGCGCCCTGTCCACCCTCAACGCCATGTTCTCGGGCCGCGCCCGCACGATCGCTTTCGCCGTCTGGGGATCGGCCATCGGCGGCATGGCCGCCATCGGCCCCCTCGTCGGCGGCTGGCTGGCCACCGACGCCTCCTGGCGGTGGGCGTTCTGGCTCAACATTCCGATCGGAGTGCTCATCGTCGCCGGCATCATCCGCGCCGTTCCCGAAACCCGCGACCCAGCGACCACACCGGGCGGCGACCCTGTCGGTGTGGCCCTGTCGGCTCTCGGGATGGGCGCCATCGTCTTCGCCCTCATCGAGGGCCACTGGTTCGGTTGGTGGCGGCAGGAGGACGGCTCGATCTCACCAGTTGGTCCGGCACTGACCGCCGGCATCGTGCTCATCCTGGTGTTCATCGGGTACGAACGCCGCCGCGCAACTCTCGGTCGTTCCGCGCTGATGGACCTGGGCCTGTTCAGGTTGCGCAGCTTTCGCTCCGGTGTCATCGCCGCGATGATCGTGGCCCTCGGCGAGTTCGGCCTGCTGTTCACCCTGCCGCTGCTCCTGCAGGGCAGCCTCGGGTACACCGCTCTGGGCACCGGGGCTGTCATCGTCGCCCTCGCCCTGGGCACCTTCCTCATATCAGGCATGCTTCCGCAACTGTCGAAGCGAATGTCGCGTCGAGCGATCGTCCAGGTCGGACTCGCGTTGGAGGCCCTGGCCATCGGCGCCCTCGCGCTGACCGTCTCCACAACGATCTCCACCTGGCTGATCTGCCTCCTGCTGTTCGTCTACGGCATCGGCGTCGGCATGGCCACCGCCCAACTGACCGCCCTCCTGCTGTCGGACGTCCCGCCACGCGAGAGCGGCCAGGCCTCCGGCATCCAGAGCACCATCCGGCAACTGGGCTCCGCCCTCGGCGTCGCCGCCCTCGGCGGACTACTCATCAACCAGCTCACCAACGTCACCCAGCACAACCTGGCAGCCCTGCGGCTACCCGCCGACACGATCGACGCGCTCACCACCGCCGTCAGCGAAAGTGCCGGAACCGCCATCGCGGGGCTTCAAGCGTCACCGCCCAGCCCGGGCATCGCCCAAGCCGTGACCAACGCCATGATCAGCGCCAGTCACACCACCCTCTGGGTCGCAGCCGCGGTCCTCTTCGTCGGGCTGCTTTTCACCCTCAGGCTTCCCAATCGCGGACGTTCGGATCGGTGACGGGGAACCGGTCGAGATGCCGGCCAAGGACATTCTGCTCGCCATCACCGGGCGACGCCCGCTGTCGATCCGAACGAGGTGATCGGCTCAACCTACGCTCGATCCATGACGACGCTGGCCCAGCTTCGCAAGGCTGCCCTTTCCTACCCCGAGACGACGCAGCGGGTCGTCGGCTCGGGAGTCGTCGCGTTCATGGTGCGCGACAGGCGATTCGCCTCAGTGGACGAGGACCGCTTGGTGGAACTCCGGCTCCCCCTGCCGGACGTTGAGGAGGTCCTTGCCGCGCATCCGACCGCGCAGCGGCTGGTCCGCGGTGCGGCCTCGGTCGGCGTACGTGTCGCGATCGAGGCCATCAACGGCCAAGAGCTCAACCATTGGGTACGTCGCGCCTGGCTGTCGCGGGCGCCGAAGCAACTTGCCGCGCAGGTGGCCGCGGGGGTCACCGCGGCACCCGGTGCGGTCGGCGACCTGCCCAAGGCCATCGGAGGGCCCGCCACCCGCGCCCTCCTCGGCGCCGGCATCACCACGCTCGCCCAGGTGGCCGCCCTGACCGACGCCGATCTCCTGGCGATGCACGGAGTCGGCCCACGAGCTGTCCGCATCCTCCGGACATCGATCTCATCGAGCCAGCCGACGGCGACACCGCCTGACAACCTGTTGCCGCCGCGCTCCGACGCGCACATCCGCGTTTTGTCGCATGTCGGAGCGGCGTTGCTGCGGATGTTGCCGACCGGAACGGCCTGACCGGGGCATTGTCGCGCGCGTTGACGCGGCGGGGCCTGCGGCCGGAATGGCTCCGGCTCCCGTCCCATCGGCCGAAGAGCGTCTTACACGGTTCCGGGAGAATGCATCGCGTGGAGGCGTACGTCGCGGTGACCGATGAGGACTGGTATCGGTTTCTCTCCCACCGGCCAGAGTTGGACGAGGTCAACTTCTGGCGGCCCCGTGGCGGCCGCGGATTTCATCGGATCGCTGTCGGGGAGCCCTTCTTCTTCAAGACTCACCATCCGCACAACCGAGTTGTCGGTGGCGGGTTCTACAGCGGTTTCGCCCCAATGAAGATGTCCGAGGCCTGGGACCTTTTCGGACACGCCAACGGTGTCCAGGATCTCGACGAGATGCGACAGCGAGTCGGCCAGTACCGGCGCGCACCGATCACACCCGGCGAGGATCCTGAGATCGGCTGCATCTTCGTGCGCGACGTGGTCTTCTTCCCCGACAACGAGTCCGCACCCCCACCGCCGGACTTCGCAACGAACATCGTGCAGGGCAAGGGTTACAGCCTCGCCGACGCAGCGTACGAAGGATACTTCCGCGAACTGCTCCAGCGCCTCGTCGGGCGGATCGCCATCGACGTCGATCTCGAAGGCCCATGGCACCGCACGGGACCCGTGTACGGCGACCCGCGGCTGGTCCCCCAGCGACTTGGCCAGCGTTCCTTCCAGGCAGTCGTGCTCGATGCGTACCACCGACGGTGCGCCATCACCAACGCCAAGATCCGACCCGTACTCCAGGCCGCACATATCCGTCCGTTGCCGGCCGGTGGCGAGCACCGCCTGGACAACGCGTTGCTACTGCGCTCCGACGTACACATCCTCTTTGACCGCGGCTACCTCGGCGTCGATACGCGCCATCGGCTATTGGTCAGTCCCAGACTTCGCGCCGAGTTCGGCAACGGTGACCAGTTCTACGCCCGAGCCGGCGAAAGCATTGCCTTGCCGGATCGCCGCCCCGACCGTCCGAGCCGCGATTTCCTCGAATGGCACCTCGACACCGTCTTCAAAGCAGCTTGATCTGTCGTCATCCGCCAAAGAGTGTCGGCAAAGCAGAACGGGAACGTCATCATCTGACCGCTCGGCGGATAGGGACTGTGGAGTCCTGGAGCCTTCAAAGGGCGCCAGGACTCCACAGTTCTATTGATAGTGATGTGTCACGCAGTTTCCGAGACCGGACGGGCGGGGCTTACGTACAGCCACGCGGATTGTAGACGTAGTTGTTACTTACCACAGCTACGGCGATTGGGCTAGCACCGACGGGGACGGTCGGAACGTGGAAGTAGCTGTAGACAGTTACGTCGTAAATGTGTCCGCAATGAGCGGCGGCACCGGAATGCAGGTATTGGAGGCGACCCGTCGGACATGGTGGATCGTGCCACGGAATGGTTTCGCGACCGCAAACCCTAAATTCGTCTGCTGTATCCGAATTGTTGGTGTAGTTGTGCACCCACATCCCCACCATAATGCCCGCACACTGGACAATTTCCAAGGAGCTAAGGGATTGGCACATTGCCTGCGCCCGACCCTGCACTCTACCGGAGATGGGGTCTACTGCGATGTCCACACACACGACGCCCCGATAGCCGTTGAAGCTGCTGTCGCTCCCCACGCATTTGTGTGTGCCCGGGACGATGGCTGGGGCTGCGGAGGCCGGGCTCATGGGAACCAGTATGAATCCGGCTGAAAGCAAGCCTATCAACCAAATAGCACGAGCACTCCTTAACCACTGCTTTGTTAACAAACGAACCTCCCCCGATCGTCCGATAACACTGCTTGCTTACGTCATGGAACTGACAGTAGCGCCAGACATCGGTCTATGTCTAGGCAACCATGCGTTATGCAATACGATGACCTTGGAGTAGCGGCCTGGCCGATCATTGTATTCAATATCACCATCCCGAGCGACTACGCCTACGTCAACGTTTCACATCCCGACCCGAGTCGCTACGCCAACGTACGAAGGGCTGGCCACGATTCTGGCTCCCTGAATACGGACAGTCCGTTGGAAGGGTGCCGTCTCGCGAGCATCGCCTTGCCGGATCGCCGCCCTGACCGTTGAGCCGCGATTTCCTCGAATGGCACCTCGACGCCGTCTTCAAAGCAGCTTGATCTGTCGTGATCCGCCGAAGACTGTCGGCGAAGGTGAAGCGAAGACTCCCCGGTTCAGGTCTTCTCATCGCGTGGTTCGGCGCGCATTCGAAGCTGACGCGACGGACCTATGCGCGCCGATCAAACATGAGCCCGCCTGCGGATAATCCGATGTGGCCGCCGGGGCGTGCGGTACGCCTTGGCGGCCCACTTCGGGTGCTCAAGGCCGGTTCAGCGCCGCGCGCAGGCTGAACCAGGACAGGGCAGCCACCAGGGCGACCTGCAGCAGGTACCCGATCATGTTGACCGCCCGGCCGAGTTGCTCAGCCGGAAGCGCCACGAAGATGACGATGTAGACGATGCCGGTGATCGACAGCCAGCGCGGTACGGCCCGCGCGATCAGTGTTCCGACGAGGGCCAGCAGGACTCCGAGCGCGATCGCTGCCTGGCTGCCGATGATGGCCGGGATCAGCATGTCGAGGTGCTCGTTCAGGGTCTCGAAGAGCGCACGGCCCTCGGCCTCCGGCATGACCACGGGATCGGCCGCGTAGGCGAACGGGAGTACCTCGGCGGTGATCACGATGGCGAAGACGATCCCGCCGACACCAGCCAGGAGCGCGCCGATCAGGTTCAGCGCGCCGCTCCGGCCCCGGGCCAGCAGGGCAATGAAGATGGCGAACGCGACCCATGACACCGCGTAGCCGGGACCGCCGAGGTAGAGGTTCATCGGCCAGTACGCCCCGCCGAGCGACTTGACGTCGTCGAAGCGGATCGTGCCGTCGAACGGCGGCTCCCAGAAGGCGAAGAACGTTCTCCCGGCGAGCGAAACGAGCAGGAGGATGAAGAGTCCGACGAGTGCGATCCGAGCCCAGCGGAGGTTCGTCGACGTTGGGTGCGGCGATGTCACGGCAGGTGGCTCCTTTGGACGGTGGGCGACGCGAACGCGTCGCCCTCACCGTCGCCGCCGGCAGGCGTCGCGGCATCGGCCTTAGCACCTATCTTTGCGTGAGGCCGGCCTGAGCAGGCGTTATGCGCCGCGCTGGCCCGCGTCGGCGCGCTCGAGCCAAATCCGCGCGGCCTGGACGCGGCGGTTCGTCTCGGCGTCGGGCGAGAGCCCGAGCTTGACGAAAATCGATCGCAGGTGGGCGTCGACGGTGCGCTCGGATACGACGAGTTGGGCGGCGATCCCGGCGTTGCTCGCGCCCTCGGCAAGAGCGGCCAGCACCTCGGCCTCGCGCGCGGTGAGGCCCGGAACGGGCGTCGGCCCGGTGTCCACACGTCGGTCGGGCGGCTGCGGCGCCTCGGCCGGGCGGGCCGGCGTGGTCGAGGCCGGGCGTGCGGGCGTGGTCGCGGCGGGCGGGGCCGGGGCCAGCACCGAGATGAGCCGCCCGGTCCCGTGCCAGACACCGACGGCGGCCGTAAGCGTGATCACTGCGACGAGGATCGCGACCGGCGTCGCGCCGAGTCCGAGGCCAGGGGAGGCGACGAGCGTCCCGAGCCCGGTCACGGCGAGGCCGGCGGCGACGAACCCGACGCCCCGCACCGCGGACGCCAGGTGGCCTGGCGCCACGGCGCCTCGGGCGGCCAGTACGGCGCAGGCCGCGCTGAACAGGGCAGCGACGGAAAGCGCGACAAGGAAGGCGACCGAGCCCAGCGACGGATCGACGGCGCCGGGGTCCCGCGCAACCGCGAGCAGGAGGCAGAAGCTCACGGTGAGCGGGGCGGCGGTGGCACCGGCCGCCGCGCATCCGAGCCGGCCGCGGGCCGTCCCCTGGGAGCCGAGCGCGGCCCGCCACAGCGAGGCGGGGATCAGCAGCAACGCCACGGCACCGAGCAGGGTGACGACCCCGCCGAGTGGCGCGAGCGTCGTCTGCCATGACTCGGGTGCGATGGTCGGCAGGCCGGTGAACGGCTCG
>JAEZGP010000207.1 GCA_023437285.1 Actinomycetes bacterium
GTCGGCGCGCTCGCCGCCGGGGCACGCTCCGACAGCGACAGCGACAGCGACAGCGCGACCTCGCCCGGGCCGCACGACGCCATCCCCTTCTACGGCGAGCATCAGGCCGGGATCGTCACCCCGGCCCAGGACCGGCTGCACTTCGTCGCGTTCGACGTCATCACGGATGACCGGGCGAGGCTCGTGAACATGCTGCGGGACTGGACGCTGGCCGCCGCGCGGATGACCGCGGGCCTCGACGCCGGGGCGCTCGGCGCCGTCGGCGGCCCGGCGCAGGCCCCGCCGCAGGACACCGGGGAGGCGCTGGGCCTGCCGCCGTCGCAGCTGACGCTCACGTTCGGCGTCGGCGGCAGCCTGTTCCGCGACGCGAAGGGACGCGACCGGTTCGGCATCGCCGCCAAGCGGCCCGCCGCGCTGGAGGACCTGCCGCACTTCCCGGGCGACGCGCTGCGGCCCGAGATCTCGGGCGGCGACCTGTGCGTGCAGGCGTGCGCCCAGGACCCGCAGGTGGCCGTACACGCGGTGCGTAACCTCGCGCGTCTCGGCATGGGCGTGGTGAGCGTGCGGTACTCGCAGCTGGGCTTCGGGCGTACGTCGTCGACGTCGACCGCGCAGGCGACCCCGCGCAACCTCATGGGTTTCAAGGACGGTACGGCCAACCTCAAGGCCGAGGAGACCGACCAGCTCCGCGAACACCTCTGGGTGGCCGCCGGCGACGGTACGGACTGGATGACGGGCGGCACCTACCTCGTCACCCGCAAGATCCGCATGACGATCGAAACCTGGGACCGGACCTCCCTCGCCGAGCAGGAGGCCATCTTCGGCCGCGACAAGGGCGAAGGCGCGCCGCTGTCCGGCGGCAAGGAGTTCGACGAGCCCGATTTCGCGAAGGCCGGCGCCGACGGCGAACCGCTCATCGCGGACGTCGCGCACGTCCGGCTCGCCCATCCGAGCACCAACGGCGGCGCGCGGATGCTGCGGCGCGGGTACAACTTCGTCGACGGCTCCGACGGGCTCGGTCGCCTCGACGCGGGGCTGTTCTTCATGTCGTACCAGCGCGACGCGCACAAGCAGTACGTGCCCGTGCAGCGCAACCTCGCCCGGCACGACATCCTCAACGAGTACATCCGGCACGTGTCCAGCGGCCTGTTCGCCATCCCGCCGGGGGTGCGCGACGCCGCCGACTTCTGGGGCGGCGGCCTGTTCGGTTAGGGGCGCTCGGCGGGTACCGGCGGCGGATAGTTCGGCGGCGCGTAGCTCGGCGTCGGTTCGTTCGGCGGCGGGTAGTTCGGCGGCGGGTAGGGCGCCTGCTGGTGCGGCGGCGGGTACGGCGGTTGCGGGTACGGGTGTTGCGGGTACGGCGGTTGGGGGTTGCCCTTGCCGTTGCGGGGGGCGCGGGGCGGCGGGAGGGTCAGGGCGATCTGGGTCAGCTCGGGCCAGACCAGGGCCGCCCGCGTGCGGACGGCGGCCAGCCGCTGCAAGGCCCGGCGGTGGCGTTCGGCGTGCACCGTGGCCAGGTAGGCCCAGCCGGGCATGCCGGGCGGGGGCGGTGGGTTGGTCACGGCCGCGACCTCGGCGGCCAACGCGTGACCCAGCTGCGTACGGGCCGGCTCGCGCAACTGCTTGTTACGGGCCAGGAAGTGGCGCACGGCGAGCGCCAGGTTGTCGTCGACGCCGGCGAGGTCGAGGGTCGAGGCCCACGCGGCGTACCCGGGCGGCATGCTCGGCACCCAGCCCCACCCCTGCGGGGCCCGTTCGTGGATGACCAGCGTGCCGGCGGCGTAGTCACCCAGCCGCTTGCCGGTCGGGCTGACCACCATCGTGGTCAGGCACGCCAGCCAGGTCAGCGGCGGGGCAAGCATGCCCGGCCACTCGATCGCCGCGCCGACCAGGCCGCGGGTCATGGCGTGGCGGAACCGGATCGGGCCGCCGTCGTCGCGGACCACCCGCAGGCCGAGGAGCGCCTTGCCGGCCGAGCGGCCCTGCGTGAGCAGCTCCATCACGACGGGGAAGCCGAGCACCACGAGGACCAGCGAGATGATCACGAGCGCCTGCGCCAGGGAGCCGTCGAACTCGACGGCACCGGTCGTGGAGAGCAGCCCCACGAGGAAGAACAGCCCGAAGACGACCACGAACGCCAGCATGATCTGCAGGACCACGTCGATCAGGCGGGCCAGCATGCGCGACCCGAGCCGGGCGACCCGCATCTCCAGCCGGATAGCGTCGCCGGTGACGAACCGGGCCGACGCGCCACGGTCGGTCAGCGGCGAGGCGGGATCCTCGAACCGTGCCGGCCGCCCGGTGCCGGCAGGGGAGGACGCCGTTGGCGGCGGGGCCGTGGCGAGGGCCGTGCGGGCGTCGATGGGGGCGGCCACGTCGGGGGTCACCCGTACAGTGTCCACGACCGGTACGCTCCATGGGTTCCCGTACTCCCCGCTGTTTGTCCGCGGCCCGCACCCCGGGAGTCCGATTGGACCTGGACGCGTTCGTCACCGAGCACAGCGCCGAGTGGCGACGGTTGCAGTCGCTGGTCAGGCGGCGCCGTCGCACCTTGACGGCCGCCGACGTGGACGACCTTGTCGTGCTCTACCGACGCACCGCCGCGCACCTGTCCGTCGTGCAGAGCCGCTCGCCCGACCCGGTCCTCGTGGCGTGGCTGTCGCGGCTGGTGCTCGACGCGCGCGGCAAGCTGACCCCGTCGACGGGCGCGAACTGGTCGTCGTTCATCCGGTTCTGGATCAGTTCATTTCCGGGCGAGGTCTACCGGGCACGACGGTGGGTGTTCGGCGTGGCGGCGGCGTTCATCGCCGTGGCGGCGGTCCTGATCGCCGTGTTCACCGACCCCGAGCGCCAGCTGATGCTGCTGAATCAGGGCGAGATCAACTCGCTCGTCGAGCGGGACTTCGCGGCGTACTACTCCAGCGACGCGCCGCAGAACTTCTCGTTCGCGGTGTGGACCAACAACTCGTGGGTGAGCGCTATCTGCCTGGCCGGCGGCATGCTCGTGCTGCCCGCCGTCTACGTGCTCTGGAACAACGTGTTCAACCTCGGCCTCGTCGGCGGCATCATGATCGGTCACGGGCGGTCCGACACATTCTTCGGCCTGCTCCTGGTGCACGGCATGCTGGAGCTGACCTGCATCTTCGTGGCTGCGGGGGTGGGGCTGCGGGTCGCGTGGGCGTGGCTGGCGCCGGGGCGTTACCTGACCCGGGGGCAGGCGTTCGCGCGGGCCGGGCGCTCGGCCATCGTCGTCGCGCTCGGGCTGGTGCCCGTCCTGTTGATCAGCGGGTTCGTCGAGGGCTTCGTGACGCCGTCCATGCTGCCCACCGTGATCAAGTTGGTCCTCGGCGCGATCGTGTGGCTCGCCTTCCTCGCGTACGTCCTGGTGGGCGGCATGGTGGCCGAGCGTTCCGGGCAACTCGCCGACCTCGACGAGCTGGACCGGGAGGCGCTCGCCCCGACCGTCTGAGCGGGCGGGGCGCTACAGGCGTCCGGCGGCCTTCAGCGACAGGTACAGGTCGGCGACGTCCGAGGCGAACCGGTGCGCGGGTGCGTCGACCACCTGGACGCCCGCGCGGGTGAGCGCGGCCCGCACGCGGGCCAGCTCGGCGAGCGCCTTCTCGGCGGCCGCGGCGGTGTGCAGCTGCGCGGCCGTTCCCCGGCCGGCGGCCAACGCCTCCAGCGACGGGTCGTGCACGGCGGCCACGATGACGGTGTGCTTGGCGACGAGCTGCGGCAGGACGGGCAGCAGCCCTTCGCCCAGCGCGCCGGGGTCCAGGGTGGTGAACAGCACCACGAGGGCGCGCTTGCGTTCCAGCCGCAGCACCTCGGCCACGACCCGGCCGAAGTCGGTTTCCACCAGGGCCGGTTGCAGGCCGGCCAGGGCCTTGGTCAGGCGGGGCAGCAGGGTCCGCTTGACGGACGTGGAGACGCTGGAGCGTACCTCGGTGTCGCAGGCGAGCAGGTCGACGCGGTCGTCGGCGTGCGAGGCGAGCGCCGCCAGCAACAGCGCGGCGTCGATCGCGGCGTCGAGGCGCGGCTCACCGGCGAGCGGGTCGCCCTCGCCTACCTGGTCGGGTGCGCCGGGCGCCACCGTGCCGACGCGGCCCGCGCTGGTGCGGCCGGTGTCGAGGACGCACAGTACGCGCCGGTCGCGTTCGGGCCGCCACTGCTTGACGGCCACGTGCTCGCGGCGGGCGCTGCCGCGCCAGTCGATCGACCGTACGTCGTCGCCGATGACGTAGTCGCGCAGCGAGTCGAACTCCGTACCCTGACCGCGGCCGCGCGTGACGACCTGGCCGTCGATGACGCGCAGGCGCGACAGCTTCTCGGGCAGGAACCGCCGCGACGTGAACGGTGGCAGCGCCGTCACCGTCCATCGTGGAGTCGCCTTGGCGGCGAGGCGGCGGCCGGTCTGCCGGTACGCCAGCCCGATCGGCCCGTACGAGCGGACCGTCACCCGGGCGGCCGGCCGATCGCCCCGGCGGGTCGGGGTGAGCCGGGTGTCGATGGCCCGCGTCTCGCCCGGCCCGGCGTCGACGTCATGGGCGTACGGCCCTTCCGCGCCGGCGGAGGGTACCCACCCGTCGCGGACCACGGCCCGCAGGTGGCGGTTGGACCGGTTGGTGACCGTGAGCCGGACGGTGACCGACTCGCCCAGGCGCACCTGGGTGGGTCCGCCGCGGCCCAGCCGCACGTCCGTCAGGGGTACGGCGGCCCACCAGTCCAGCGCGGTGACGGCCGCGACGAGGAGCACGGCGGCGAGCAGCGCCCACCAGAGCCAGGCCGAGCCGCCCGCGTCAACCAGGCCGGCGACCGCGACCGCCGCGCCGCCCACGATCCCGAGCAGTACGGCCACCCGCCAGGTGATCATCGTGGCGCCGGCACCGTCGCGAGCAGCGCCTCGAGCACCGCGTCGGCGGTCGTGCCCTCCAGTTCGGCCTCGTGGCGCACCCGGATGCGGTGGCGCAGCGCCGGGCGGGTCACGGCCTTCACGTCGTCGGGGGTGACGTGCCCGCGGCCGACCAGCCACGCGTACGCCTTGGCGGCGTTGAGGACGGCCGTCGCGCCGCGCGGCGAGGCGCCCAGCTCCAGCGACGGGGCCATCCGGGTGGCCCGGCACAGGTCCACGATGTAGGCCAGGACGACGTCGGCGACCTGTACCCGTTGCAGCGCGTTGCGGGCGACGGCCAGGTCGGTGCCGGTGGCGACCGGCCGTACGCCGACGGACGCGAGGTCGCGGGGGTCGAAGCCCTGGTGGTGCGCGCGCAGGACGCCGAGTTCCTCGTCGCGGTTGGGCAGCGGGACGGTCAGTTTGAACAGGAACCTGTCGAGCTGCGCCTCGGGCAGGGGATAGGTGCCCTCGTACTCGATGGGGTTCTGGGTGGCGGCGACGAGGAACGGGTCGGGCAGCGGGCGGGGCCGACCCTCGACCGACACCTGGCGCTCCTCCATGACCTCCAGCAGCGCCGACTGCGTCTTCGGCGGCGTGCGGTTGATCTCGTCGGCGAGCAGCAGGTTCGTGAAGACCGGGCCCTCGCGGAAGACGAACTCGGCGGTGCGCGAGTCGAAGATCAGCGAGCCGGTCACGTCGCCGGGCATGAGGTCGGGGGTGAACTGCACCCGCTTGGTGTCCAGGCTGATGGCGGCGGCCAGCGTACGGATGAGCAGCGTCTTGGCGACGCCGGGTACGCCCTCCAGCAGCACGTGCCCGCGGCAGAGCAGGGCGAGCACGAGGCCGGTCACCGTGGCGTCCTGCCCGACGACCGCCTTGGAGATCTCGGCGCGCAGCCGGCCGAGCGCCGCCCGGGCCGCGTCCTCGGCGCCTGGCGAGAGGTGTGGCGCGCTGCCCGTGAGGTTGGCCGGTGGCGCGGCGGGGCGGGTCGTGTCGAGGTCCGCTATGTCTGTCACGCTCGTCCTCCAGGTGGTCCCTCGCGCAGCACCGCGCGTTGCAGGTGGTCCAGGGCGGCGACGGCGGCCGCCAGTTCGTCGTCGGTGAGGTCCGCCTCCTCGGCGGGTGGCGCCCCTGGGTAGCCAGCGGGTGGGGCGCCCGGGTACGCGGTGGGCGGGCCGTAGAGCGTCCACCGGACCTGGTCGACCGGCCAGCCCGTACGGGCGGCGACGGCGGCCACGAGCGCTTCGGCGGCGGGGCTGCCGGCCGTGAGCGGGGCGGTCGCGTCGGGGCCGGTGAGCTGCCC
>JAEZGP010000230.1 GCA_023437285.1 Actinomycetes bacterium
CGATTGGGTTCCGGCTCGGCATCAGCACCGCGTCGAGCGCCTCGTCGGGCATACCGCTCAGGAGTGCCTTGCCGGCAGCACCGGCGGACAACGGCAGCACCCGACCGACGCCCAGGGCCATCCGGACCACCTCGGGACTCACGCACTCGGCGATACAGATCCGGCTGTGGCCCAGCACCACGTGCAGGGCCGTCGTCTCGTTCGTGTGGTCGCGCAGCGCCTCGAGGTGCGGCCGGGCGAGCGCGAGCAACTGGTCCTGCTCGCCGCGCACGAGCACCGCCTGCGCCAGCGTCATCACGGCCGGGCCGAGGCTGTAGTGACCGTTGATCGGATCGTGCGTCACGTAGCCCCGGGACTGCAACGCGCGCAGCATGCGATGCGTCGTCGGCACGGCGAGGCCGGCAAGAACGCTGAGTTCGGTCAACGAGACCGACGGGCCCGCCGTGGAGAACGCCTCGAGCAGCGTCAGCGCGCGATGAATGGCCTGGGCCCCGCGCTCCTCACCGGCCGCCCCCGCGTCAACCTCCGCGGCAGCACGTCGTGGCATCGGTCCCTCCGAACGGCTCCCCTGTCACCACATGGTAGCGGCTTCCACGTGCCGTGCCCGGCGTTGCGGAGGCGTCCCGTGCCCCCACGAGGACCAATACCGCTGTCCCTTGAAGCGGGGGGGCGCGCGGGTCCGGCCGGGCACTGACCATGGGCTGGTCGGATCGGCGGAGATGGCGGTGGCATGACCAGTCAGCTGGAACAGACGCGGAACGTGGCCGCATCCGGAGTTCAGCCCGGCCCTACCGGCCGGCCACGCGTGGCCGCGTTGGGCATGCTCGTGCTCGTCCTGCTCATCGGCGCGGCCGCCGCGCTGTCGTTGCGGCCGCCGGCGGCGCGACCCGCGTCCGCCGCGGCGACCGAGTTCTCCGCCGACCGGGCCCTGCCGCTGTTACGCGGCATCGCCGCCGTCCCGCACCCGACGGGCTCGGCGGCCGCCGCCGACGTGCGCGACTACCTGACCGCCCAGCTGCGTACCCTCGGGCTGGAACCCGAGCTGCAGAGCCGCCTCGCCGCCCGTTCGCCGCAGGGCCGCCGCCCCACGGTGGGCACGGTCACCAACGTCCACGCCCGGATAGCCGGTACGCAACCGACCGGTCGGGTCGTCCTCGTCGCCCACTACGACTCGGTGCCGACCGGGCCCGGCGCGGCCGACAACGGCGCCAACGTCGCCGCGGTCCTGGAGGTCGCCCGCGCGCTGCTCGCCGGCCCGCCGCCCCGCAACGATGTCGACCTGCTGTTCACCGACGCCGAAGAGGCCGGCCTGCTCGGCGCGCAGGCGTTCGTGGACTCCGGGACGGCCGGCGACCCCGGCCGGGTCGTCGTCGTCAACCTCGAAGCGCGCGGGGTGTCGGGTCCGGCCGTGATGTTCCAGATGGCCGGCACCGGGTTGACCGGGGCGGTGGCCGCCGCCGACCCGGTCACCACCTCGTTTGCCGCGGCCGTGTACCAGGTGCTGCCGAACGACACCGACCTCACCGTGTTCGACCAGGCCGGGATGCGCGGGCTCAACTTCGCGTTCATCGACGGCGCGGCGCACTATCACACGCCGCATGACGACATCGCCCACGTCGACCCGGCGAGCGTCCAGGACATGGGCGGGTCGGTCCTGGCGGCGGTCCGGCAGTTGGCCGGCGCCGACCTGGCCGAGGACGGTGCCGAGACGACCTACTTCTCCCTGTTCGGTGCGGTCGTCGCGTACCCGGGGTGGCTCGATCTGCCCCTTACCGTGCTCGCCATTGTCGGCTACGTCCTGCTTCTGTGGACCGGCCGGCGGTACGGGCTGCGGCCGCGCGGGGTCGGCCGGGCCGCGGCGAGCTTCGCCCTGACCGTACCGGCCGTGGTGGTGATCGGCATCGGTGGGTGGTGGGCATTGACGCTGCTGCGGCCGGACTTCCAGCTCAGCCTCGGCGCGGTCTACCGGCCCGGCCCGTACGCCGCCGCCGAGGTGGCGGTGCTGCTGGCCGCGTGCGTCGTCTGGTACCGGTGGGCCCGCCGCAGAGCCTCCCCGGAGGAGGTCGCGGCCGGTGTCCTCGGCTGGTTCGTGCTGTTCGCCGCACTGTTCGCCGCGCTGCTGCCCGGCGGCGCCTACCTGTTCATCTGGCCGGCGCTGGTGGGCGTGACCGCCCTGGCGGCGGCGCTGCGCTTCACCGCGGCCGGTTCGCCGCTGCGTACGGTCGCGGGCTGCGCGGCGGCCGTACCCGGGGTGGCGCTGCTGCTGCCGATCGCCCTGCTGCTGGTGCCCACGCTGAGCCTGGCCCTCAGCACGGCCCCGTTGCTGCTCGTGGCCCTGCTCGTGGCGGCGCTGGCGACCGTCCTCGAACCGCTGCCCCGCCGACGGCGGTTGACCGTCGCGACGGTCGGCCTGCTCGGCATCGCGGCCGCGACGGCCGGGGTGGGCCTGGCGGTCGACGGCTACGACGCGGCCCGCCCGCAGCCGGTGAGCCTCGGTTACCTCCTGGAGACCGATGCGGGGCGGGCCACCTGGATCAGCGCCGGGGACCCCGGGCAGCCCGCGGTCGGCGCGTTGCTCACCGGCGAGCCGGTCATCCTCGGTGACCGGCTCCCGCCGCTGGGGGGTGACCCGTTGAGCAGCGGACCGGCGCCGCTGACGACCGCCGTGGTCGCGCCGGTCGCCGACGTGCTCAGCCGGTCCACCACCGCCGGTGCCCACGAGGTGCGGGTCCGCATCCGCGTGCCGGCCGGCGTGTTCACGCTGGACGTCTACACCGACACGGCGGCGCACGAGGTTGTCAGCGCCACGGTCGACGGCGCCGACATCGCCGGCGGCCACAACGTGTCCGAGCAGGTGGCGCCGGGCTGGCGCTGGGGCGTGCGGTACGTGGCGCCGCCGGCCGACGGGGTGGACCTGACCGTGCGGGTCAGCGGGACGGCTCCGGTACGCCTGCGGGTGGTGACAACGGCGGCCGGGCTACCGGGCGACATCGGGGCACCGGCACTCGGCCCGGACGTCAGCTGGACACCCTGGCCGATCGTCCCGGCGCAGACCTACGTCGTGCGCACGTTCACGATCTGAGTCGGGGCCCCCGGGTGGACATCGTGCTCAAGGCGCTCGACCAGGTGTGGGACAGCGCGTGTGGGCCACGCCGGCCTTGCCCGACTGCGAGTTGACGCGCATCACGGCCTCGTACGCGCGACCCACGTCGCGCGGGTCGATGGGCAGGTACGGCACACCCCACGCGTACGCGTCGACCGCGACCCCGACAGCGGCGGCGGCGCGCTCGATCGCGTCGAGCCCTTTCCTGATCGCGTCCTGATGCGAGCCGGAGAACGAGGTGTGCACGAGGTCGCCGGCGTACGGGTGGCGTGGGTGTACGGGGAGCTGGTTGCACGACTCAACCGTGCGCTTGATCTCGTCGAGGTCGCTGAAGTCGAGCTGCGGGTCGATCCCCTGGGAGAACAGGTTGAGTCCGAGCGTGACCAGGTCGACGTTGCCGGTGCGCTCGCCGTTGCCGAACAGGCACCCCTCGACCCGGTCGGCGCCGGCCAGCAGCCCCAGCTCGGCCGCGGCGACCGCCGTACCCCGGTCGTTGTGGGGATGCAGGGAGAGGACGATAGACGCCCGGCGGGGCAGGTTGCGGTGCATCCACTCGATGGAGTCGGCGTAGGCGTTGGGGGTGCACATCTCCACCGTCGCCGGCAGGTTGACGATCAACGGCCGGTCCGGCGTCGGATCGATCACGTCGGTGACGGCGGCGCAGACCTCCAGCGCGTAGTCCAGTTCCGTGCCGGTGAAGGACTCCGGCGAGTACTCGTAGAAGATGTCCGTGCCGGGGGCGTGGACGTCGGCGTACGCGCGGCACAGGCGCGCGCCTTCGGTGGCGATCGCCAGGACCGCGGCCCGGTCCAGGCCGAACACGGCCCGCCGTTGCAGGGTCGAGGTCGAGTTGTAGAAGTGCACGATCGCCCGGCGCGCGCCGCGCAGGGACTCGAGCGTACGGTCGATGAGGTGCTCGCGGCACTGCGTCATCACCTGGATGGTGACGTCATCGGGGATGCGGTCGTCCTCGATGAGCCGGCGCACGAAGTCAAAGTCGGTCTGGCCGGCCGAGGGGAACCCGACCTCGATCTCCTTGTAGCCCAGCCGCACCATCAGGTCGAACATGCGCTGCTTGCGTTCGATCGACATCGGCTCGATCAGCGCCTGGTTGCCGTCGCGCAGGTCGACCGTGCACCACCGCGGCGCGCTCGTCAGGACGTTGCCGGGCCATTGGCGGTCCGGCAGGTCGGCCTTGTACGGGGCGGCGTAGGGGCGGTACCGGTGCACCGGCATGCGGCTGGGCCGCGCGGAGGCGCGGCCCGCGCTCGGGTCGGGCTGCGCGGTTTCGGACATGGCGGCTCCTCGTTGACCCCGCGGTTCTTGGTCTGTGCCGGGCACCGTGCGGCCAGGCGGGCTCGCCTGACGTTGGTGCGCCGCAGCTGCCGTAGCGCGGGGTGGACAACCATGTCCGGCGATGGGACGCCTCGGCGCGGAGCCAGGCTCCGTGCCTGGTCGGGACGTTACGGCGACCGCTTCGGCGTGTCCTGTCGCCGGAACCGGCGACGCCGGGTCAGGCCCGCGCGGCGGGGGGCGGCGGTAGGTTCGGCGTCATGGTTGCCAGCGGCGTGGTGGAGCGGCCGGCGGCCGGACCACGCCCATGACAGCGCCGCCGCGCCTGCTCGCGATCAGCGACCTGCACATCGCGTACCCGCAGAACCGGCAGCTGGTCGCCGACCTGAGGTCGGACAACCCCGCCGACTGGCTGATCGTGGCCGGTGACGTCGCCGAGCGGATCGCCGATGTGGCGTGGGCCCTTGATCTGCTGACCAATCGCTTCGCCAAGGTCATCTGGGCACCGGGCAACCACGAACTGTGGACCAGCCCACGGGATCCGGTCGGCCTGCGCGGCGTCGAACGCTACGACAAGCTGGTCGAGGTGTGCCGCCGCCTCGGCGTGGTGACGCCCGAGGACCCGTACCCGGTGTGGCTGCACCCCGGCGGCGCGCTGGTGGTGGCGCCGCTGTTCCTGCTGTACGACTTCAGTTTCCTGCCGGCCGGCACCCGCACCAAGCAGGAGGCGCTCGCGCTCGCGTACGAGTCCGGTGTGGTCTGCACGGACGAGATGGTCCTGCACCCCGACCCGTACGACAGCCGCGAGGACTGGTGTGCGGCCCGCATCCGCCAGACGGAGCAGCGTCTGGCGGCGCTTGAGCCCACGCTGCCGATCCTCCTGGTCAACCATTACCCGCTCGTGCGCGAACCGTTGCGGGTGCTGCGGTTCCCGGAGTTCGCGCTGTGGTGCGGCACGCAGCGCACCGCCGACTGGCACCGACGCTTCAACGTCGCGGCCGTGGTCTACGGACATCTGCACATCCCCCGTACCACCTGGCACGACGGTGTGCCCTTCATCGAGGTGTCCGTGGGCTACCCGCGCGAATGGGGTGCGCGGGCCAGGCCGCCCGGCCCGGTCGAGGTGTTTGCCGGCAGGTGACCTGCTGGTTTCGACAGCGCGGAGAGGATCGACATGCGCCTTCAGGTCTTCGAACTCCAGGGGCACCGCCACGCCGTCGAGTACGTGGAGACGTCGACGGTGACCAGCGGCGTCACGTGCGACGTCTATCGGTTTACCGCCGACGACACGCGGGACCTGGGTGTGGTGCAGGTGCAACCGGGATGCCGTACGCCGATGCAGCGGGTCGTCGGGGGCACGTCGACGATCGAGGGCCTCCTGCGCGGGCAGGGCACGCTGACGGTGACCAAACCGGACGGACGCGCGGACACCCACGCCTTCGACGATCCCCGTACGCCGCCGGTGTCGGTGGACCGTGGCGACATCATGCAATGGCACGCGGACGGGCCGATGCCGCTGATCTTCTATGAGGTGTGCTCGCCGCCGTACGAGGCCGGTCGGTTCGAGGATCTCGACGACGGCGCCGATCCGGACGACTCCATAACGGATATTGCAGAGTAAATGCCCTCGCGTCCCCGAAAGCGGGGACCAGGTACCGGGAAAAGCATGCTGCTAGCGTCATTGATCGTACGCGATCTAGGACACCCAGGGCGCGCACAACGGGAGCCGCTGTGATACGAACCGATGTCCTTGTCAGCTCACCGATCTTTCTTGTCGGACTCGTCTACACGCTGACCACGGCCGGGATCAAGGTAGTGGCGGCGAGAACCTCATCGGACGAGCAACCCTCGTGGCTGGCGGACGCGGCCCTCATTGACGTCGACTGCCTGCGCCGGTGCGACAACTTCGCGCACATCACCCAGGCGGCACGGTCGACCGCCGTCCTCGTCCTCAACAACGACCTCAACGGCGACGACCAACCGTACCTGCGGGCCGGCGCGTCAGGCGTCGTCAGCAAGCGGGACTCGGCCGAGCGGATCATGGAAGCGATCCGCACGGTCATCAGGGGGTATCCCGATGCCCGGATCGGAACTTCCGGGCGGCGCGGGCAGTCCGTCGCCGAACGCCACGACCTGGTCAACCACCGGCTCTCCGAACGCGAGAACCAGGTGCTGCGCCAGATCTCGCGCGGCCTGACCCACGGCCAGATCGCGACCCGCCTGGGGATCAGCCCACACACCGTCGACACGTACGTCAAACGGATCCGCGCCAAGCTGGGCGTCGGCAACAAGGCCGAGCTCACCCGGGCCGCCCTGCTCGGCCGCCTCACCGGCGGCCCGACGACCGCCGCCGACCTCACCTAGCCAGGGAAGGCGACACGCCGTGTCCACGCTGGTCCCACGCAGGTCGCGCGTGGCGTCCGAGCTCCTGGCACCGGTCGTGGGGGCGATCGACCCGATCCTGCGCACGCATCGCCACCCCGGTCTCGTACCCGGCCTGACGGTCCCCGACGAGGACGGCTGGCCACGGGCCACCCAGATCGTCAACGGCTCCCGACTGGCGGACCTGCTCGACCCGGTCCAGCGCCTGCGGCAGGCGTCCGAACACGCGGCCGCGACGCTGGCCTGGAAGTCATACAGCTACTGGCTCGCGTTGCCCGCGATCCTGGGCTGGGCCACGGCCAGGCAGGTGCCGCTGCTCCGCCCGGCCGACGTGCTGGTGCGCTTCGCCGACCAGCGCACGCCGCTGACCCTCGCGCTGCGCCGGTCGGTGCGGGTCGCCGTGCTGCCGTCGAGCCCGCTCGCGGACTCCGGCCTGCCGCAGGTACAGGTCGTCGCCGACGAGGCGGCGATGCTCGCGATCCTGCGCGAGTCCCTCCTGGACGGGCATCTGACCCCGCTGCTCGCCGCGATCCACGCCAGGGTACGGGTCGGCACCCGTACCCTGCTCGGTTCTGTCAGCTCGGGCATCGCCCACGGCCTGCTCCGGGCCGCCGACAGCCTGCCCGGCCCCGCGGTGGACCACATCACCACGATCCTGCGCACGCTGGGCATCGACGACCTCGTCGACCTCAGCGCCGACCCGACCGGCAGGCACGCGGTCCGGCGCAAGACCTGCTGCCTCGCGTTCACCCTGCCGACGCCGTCCGTCTGCGCCGGCTGCTGCATCAATGCCGGTTCCCCGGCCGGCGGTCGGCCATCGGCGGGCAGCAACCCGATCACGTGAGTCGCGCGCGTTCGGTGGCGGGAGCCCACCGCGAGTGGAAGGTTGTCATCATGAACGCAGACGAGCAGGAGTTACCGGGACCACCCATCGACGGAGACGAAACCGCCACCCTCCTGGGGTCGTTGGAACGCCAGCGGGCCACGTTCGCCTGGAAGTGCGGCGGGTTGGACGAAACGGGCCTGAGGACGACCGTCGGCACATCGACGATCACGCTCGGCGGGCTGCTCAAGCACCTGGCCTTCGTCGAGGACTTCAAGTTCTCCACCATGCTGCACGGACGCGATCCGGCGCCGCCGTGGGACACGGTGGACTGGGAGGCGGACGAGGACTGGCCGTGGCACTCGGCGGCCGAGGATCCGCCGGCGGACCTCTACGCGCTGTGGCGCGACGCGGTGGTCCGGTCCCGGGCTGCGGTCGCCGACGCGTTGGCCAAGGAGGACCTCGGCCAGCGGATCGCGTACGTCCACGACAGCGACGAGGAGCCGCCGAGCTTGCGGCGCCTGCTCGTCGACGTGATCGAGGAGTACGCGAGGCACGTCGGCCACGCCGACCTGATCCGGGAAGCGGTCGACGGCCTGACCGGGGAGGATCCCCCCGAGGTCCGTTACCCCTACCCCGCGGCGTGAGGCCGGCCAGAGCCTGGTGGTGACCGGAACCCGGCCCCGGACGTCAGTAGATGATCCGGTTGTCCGGGGCCGGTCGCCAGGCCCGCGACCCACGGAGGTTGCGGGTGATGTTGAGCCGCTTGAGCCATCGGTCGGAACCGTCATAACGAGCGCGGAACGACTTGCGGCCGTGCACCGCCCGGAAGTTGTCGATGAAGACGCAGTCGCCGGGACGCAGGCTCACCGACCGCATGCGCGCCTCGATCTCGTCGCACAGCCCCTGGAACGCCCGCAGCGAGCGCTCGGACCATCCGGTGGTCTTCATGTGGTACGGGTCCAGCGCCAGATACGGATCGGCGCGGTCGCCGAAGAGTACCGGCCGTTTCACCGGCTCGTCGTTCCAGGACTGGATCAGCGCGAAGCTACGGGCCCGCAACCGGTCGATCGTCGCGTCGCCGGTGGACTCGGACGCGTTCTCCGGCCGGTGCGAGTTGTCGGGCATCTGGGTGAACTCCGGCTCGAACAGCGCGTCCACGTCGAGGCCGGCCCAGTCGATGTCGGCCGCGTCGCACACCACCGTCTCGACCAGATCCGGGTTCTTGAGGCACATCAGCGCGACGTAGTCGCCGCGACACGGATGAAACGCGTCCTCCGTGTGCCAGGACAGGTGCTGCAGGCTGTTGGAGCCAATCTCGTAGTGCTCGTGACCCTTGATCGGCAGGACGTCGTGCATGATCCGGCCGTCCTGCTGGGTCGCCCACCCGAAGACATCGCCGAGGACCGATCCGCACAACAGGAAGAAGATCTCCTGCGGGAACGCCGGCGAGTTCAGCTGGCTGTTGCGCCAGTGCTCGGGGGTGTCGCCGAGCTGCGGCTCGTCGACGTCCAGCCCGGAGATCATGCACAGCGCCGACGGCTCGCTGAGCCGGTAGTCCGCCAGGAACTCGACGAGGTGGACGGGCAGCTGCCGGGTGAGTACCGGCGCCCGACGGATCAGCTCGGCGTCCTCGATGGTGTCGTACTCCTTGGCGAGACCGGCGAGCAACGGGGTGAGTACCGCGTTGTCCTCCGGCGTCAACGTCAGGTGTTTCATCGAGTCTGGCCTCCCGCCCACGGCAGCGTTTCCGGAAGATCGCCCACTGCCTTCGCAACCTAGCCTTACGGCCGGTCACGCATCGGTCCCCGTTAGATGGGACAGGTGCCGAATCTGCTGCCGGCCATAGTGTTCCAAGCACCGCAACAGCCTTCTGCCATCCACGCCGCCGGTGTGCCAACGTATCCGGGACCGATAGATGAGCGAGCTTGCCAATCTGACCACGATGGAGGTCGACGCACTGGTCGACGTCTGCGGCGGTCTCAATCTCACCGACGGACACGCGCGGCTCGACCTTTCGGCCCAGCAGGCCGCGATCGTCGCCCGGATACCCGAGATGTTCGACGTGGCCACACGCCGCCCATTTCCGACGATCGAAGTCGCCGCGCACAGCGCCTTTCTCCACGCGATCGGCCAGCACAGTGCGCCGATCGGCACGGGCCGGATCCTCAGCTGCTACTCCTCGACGCTGGCGACCGACATCGTGGCCCGGGCATTGCCGATCGGCACCACCATCGCCGTACTGCATCCGACGTTCGACAACATCGCGGACCTCTTCGTCACCCGCGGCCTGAAGCTCGTGCCGCTGTCCGAGGAGGCCCTGCTGGCCCAGGACTGGCCCGGCCCACCGGTCAGCGCGATCGTCGTCACCCACCCCAACAACCCCACCGGGCTGGTGACCCCGCCGGACCACCTCCGGTCGTTGGCCGAGCACGCGGCCCATCACGGCCAGACCGTCATCATCGACGCCAGCTTCCGCGGCCAGGTCCGCGACGCCCAGTACGACACGTACGCGATCCTCGACGCGGCCGGGACGGACTGGATCACGATCGAGGACACCGGCAAGCTGTGGCCGACCCACGAACTCAAGATCGGTCTGCTCGCCCGCAGCGAGCGGACCCGGCTGCCGATCGACCGGGCCTTCTCGGAGTCGCTGCTGGCCGCCTCACCCGTTGTCCTGCAACTCGTCGAGGCGCTGGCCGCCGACTGGGTCAACGGCGGCTACGAGCGTGCCCGCGATCACGTGGAACGCAACCGTGCGGTCGTACGGGAGGCCATCGCGTCGGTCGGCCTGCGGCTGGCCGACCCGCAGTCCCAGATCAGCGTCGCCCGCATCGACCTTCCCCCGGAGGGTCCCGACTCCGCGCTGCTGCATAAGGACCTGCTCGAGCGGGGCGTCCACGTGCTCCCGTGCGCGCCGTTTCACTGGGCCGACCCGGAGGGCGGCCTGCGCTACATCCGCCTCTCCCTGGCCCGGCCGTTCGAGACCGTCCAGACCGCGGCCAACACCCTGGCGCAGGCCTACCGCGAGCTGTCCGCGGCCGGTTGAACGACGCCCACGGTCAGGCTCGGAGAGGGAACGATGAACACAACCGCGTTGCCTGTCCAGGACGGGCGGGACGGCGTTGTCGCGTACGATCCCTTCGACTATCGCATCCATGAGGACCCCTATCCCGTCTACGCCTGGATGCGCGATCACGCGCCGGTCTACCGCAACGACGAGCGCGACTTCTGGGCCCTGTCTCGGCACGCGGACGTACAGGCGGCGTTGCGCGACCCGGGCCGGTTCTCCAACCGCTACGGGATCTCGCTGGAGCCCGAACTGTGGGGCCCGCACGCGCCGAAGACCAGCTTCTTCCTCGCGATGGACCCGCCGGACCACGGCAAGTACCGGGGCCTGCTGTCGAGCGTGTTCACGCCCCGGCGGGTCGCCGCCATGGAGCCCCGCGTCCGCGAGCTGGCGCGGGCCCGGCTGGAGCCGCTTCGCGACCAGGAACGGTTCGACTTCGCCGCGGACTACGCCGCCGCCCTGCCCAATGACGTGCTCTGCGAGATGCTCGGCGTGCCGTTCGACGACTGGGACCAGGTCCGGGCCGACACCGACCTGATGAATCAGCGCGCTGACGGGTCCGACGAACGTGGGCCCAACGCGGTGGCCGCCGCCCTGCGGCTCGCCAACTACCTCGTCGCCCTCGTGGGCGACCTGCGCCGCCGGCCCGGCGAGGACCTGACCTCAGCGATGATCCAGGCGGAGGTCGACGGGACGAAGCTCACCGACGCCCAGATCGTCGGCTTCCTGTTCGTCATGATCGGCGCCGGTAACGAGTCCACCGGCAAGACGATCGGCAACGCCTGGTACCAGGGCTTCCTCCGGCCGGACGTCCAGCGGCAGGGCCTCAACGGCCGGGCCGGGGACTGGGCCGCCGAGACGCTGCGGTACGACTCCGCCAGCCAGATGACGGCGCGGCTGCTCACCGAGGACACGACGATCCACGACACCCGGCTGCCGAAGGGTGCCCGCGTGGTGATCCTGCCCGCCTCGGCCAACCGCGACTCCCGGTCCTTCCCGGACCCGGACCGCTTCGACCTGGACCGGGACACCCGCAAGATGATCAGCTACGGCTTCGGGCCGCACCACTGCCTCGGCGCCGCCCTGGCCGGACTCGAGATGACCGTGGCGCTCGACGAGATCGGCGCTCTCGTGTCGAGCTACGAGATCGACATGAGCAGGGCACGGCGGGTCCACTCCCCGCACCAGCGCGGCTTCGCCTCGCTGCCCTGCACGGTGACCCGCCGGCGCACCCCGCGCACGACCTGACCGGTCAGCGCTGCGGTTGGCGTCAGCGCCGCGCTTCGAGCGCGGCGAGGTCGCGCGTCGTGTACCGGTGGTGCTCGACCTCCTCCTCCATGACCACCCGCAGACACTCCCCTACCGGCTGCAGCGGCTCTTCCCAGGCCGCCGGCAGCGCGCCGGTGGACAGCCGCTCCAGGTCGTCGTCGGTGAGCGTCGCGACGATCGCCCGTACGCGGGCCATGCGGTCCGCCCGGGCCGCCATCACCTCGGCATAGGACGGGCGGGCCTCGGCGTCGATGCCCAGGGCGGCCCGATCCTCCGGCGGGAAGTCCGTGGGTGGCAGGCCGAGCGGGTGGTAGGGCTTCGGCTCGCCGAGCACCATGTGCGACGCCCACAGGTCAGTGGCGAACACAAGGTGGCGCAACGTCTCCACGAACGACCACTCCTCGTCGACCCGCTCGTGGCGCACGGGCTCCGGCAGCCGCTCGGCCCGCTCACGGGTAACCGACCAGAGCGTCTCGATCCCGCGCCACATCGCGCGGTAGTCGTCGGCCGTACGCATTCCGCGCACCCGTACGCGTTCCGGATGGCGCCGGTCGAGTTCCGCGGCCACGAACCCGGTGACGTCGATGCCGTTGATGAGCACGGTGTCGATGACGCCGGAGACCCGCACGTTGGCCAGGTACGACGAGGCGATCGTGACGTCGCTGAGGTTGCAGTTGCGAAAGCTCGCGCCGGCGAGGTCAGCCTCGACGAACCGCGCGTGGCGCAGCGAACCCGTGTACCGACGGTCGGTGGTCATGAGGACGTTCTACCTTGTCGCCCCATCGCCCTAGAGCCGGTCCAGCAGGTTCGTCAGCTGTGCCTCGGCCACCCGGGCGAGCGGGAAGTCAGCCGGCGTCGGCGCGGCGCCAACCGGCCGTCGGGCGTGCCCGATCAAGGCCCGCACCTCGTCCAGGTGCCGGTCAGCGAGGCCCTCAATCGTGTGCCGGTGGTGGCGTTGTTCGCTGAAGGACCAACGCACCAGCAGGCTCGCGCGGACCACCGAGGCCTGCACCTCGATCGGGTACGGGCGACGCCCGCCCGGGCCGCGGTCGTCGCCGATCGGTTCGGCCACCACCGTGAAGGCGCCAGACGTGGGTCGGACCGCCTGGCCGAGGTAGCTGAAGCCGAGCTGCACCGCCGGGTCGGGCACCGGGTCGCGGTCCTGCCGGAGCAGCTGCCAGCCGAGGCCACCGGCCGGCACGCCGCGCAACGACGTCTCGACCGACCGCAGGACGGAGGCCGGAGAGCTGTCCGGTGGGCAGGTCAGTGCCAACGGGTGGGTCCGGCTGAACCAGCCGGTCGTCCGGCTGATGTCGATGTCCTCGTAGTCGTGGTCGCGGTCGTGCCGCTCGATGTCCACCAGGTGTCGGGCCGCCCCGGTCCAGGAGGTCAGGACCCTGGCCAGGGCCGCGAGCAGCACGCCCTCGACGCCGCTGCCGTCAGGCGCGTCGCGCAGCAACGCGTCGGTCTGCGCGGCGTCCAGCGACACCGTCACCGTCCCGGCGGCAGCGACGGTGTCCTGCGCCGGCTCGGCGGTCAGGTCGGACGGCAGCGTGCCCGCGGCCGCGGTGACGAGCTCCGTCCAGTAGCCGCGTTGTGCCTCCACCTCGGGCGACCCGGCGGCCGTGGCGAGCCGGCGGCCCCAGGACTGCCACGACGTCGTCTTCGGCAGGAACCGGAGATCCTCGCCGGCGGCGAGCTGGATCATCGCGGTCTCCAGATCCTCGAGGACGATGCGCATCGACGCCACGTCGGCGACGAGGCGGTGCGCGACCACCGCGAGCCGGTCCGGTCGGCCGCCGCCGGATCGGACCAACGCCACCCGCAGCAGGGGTCCGACCGCGAGGTCGAGGCCGCGCTGCATGGCCGCGACGATGTCGGCCAGGCGGCGTTCCCGGGCCGCCTCGTCGAGGTTGCCGAGGTCGTACACCTCGACGGGCGGCGGGTCGCCGCTCGGCGCGATCCGCGCGCGGGTCCGCCCGCCGGCGAGCAGCACGCGCAGCCGCAGGCCGTCGTGATGGGCGAGGACCTGCTCCACGGCCGCGCGGAGCAGGTCCGGTTCGGCCGCGGCGCCCAACTCGAGCAGTACCGACGTGTTCCAGTGGTGCGGCTCGGCGATGTCGGCCAGGCAGAACCAGCGCTGCATCGGCGTCAGTGGTGCCGGCCCGGTCACCTCGCCCTGCTCGGCATCGACCGTCAGCCCGGTGGTGATCGCCTCCGCCAGGGCGGCGACCGTGGGGTGCGCGAAGATGTCGTACGGGGTGAGTCGTACGCCGGCCTCCTGCGCTCGGGCGACGACCTGGATGGCGAGGATGGAATCGCCGCCGATCTCAAAGAAGTTGTCGTGGATGCCGACCTTGTCGAGGCCGACGATGGCGCCGATCGTGTCGGCCAGTTTCTGTTGCGACGGTGTCTGCGGCGCCACGTAGCCCTCGCTCAACGCCGGCCGGTCACCGTCCGGGGCGGGCAGCCGGTCCCGGTCGACCTTCCCGTTCGCGTTGAGCGGCAGCGCGTCGAGCTCGACGAAGGCGGACGGCACCATGTAGGCGGGCAGCTCGCCCTCAAGGAAGCGGCGCAGGTCCCCCACGCTGGGCCGCTCACCGGCCCGGGCCACCACGTACGCCACCAGGCGACGGTCGCCGGCGGCGGCTTCGTACAGCGTGACGACCGACTCGGCGATTTGCGGGTGCCGGCTCAGCGTCGACTCGATCTCCATCGGCTCCACCCGGAAGCCACGGATCTTGATCTGCGTGTCGACCCGGGAGATGAACTCGAGGTTGCCGTCGGCGCGCTGGCGGACCAGGTCGCCGGTCCGGTACAGCCGCTGCCCGGCCCGGGCCGGGTCGGGGTCGGCCACGAACCGCTGGGCGGTGAGGTCGGGCCGGCCGAGATAGCCACGGGCCAGGCTCACCCCGCCGATGTACAGCTCCCCCGTGCCACCGCGCGGGACCGGTCGCAACCGCCGGTCCAGGACACGCAGGTGCGCCGACGGCAGCGGCGTCCCGATCGGCAGGTTGGGCCAGTCCCACGTCGGATCGGCCGGGTCGAGCTGGAAGAACGTCGAGCTGACGGTGGTCTCGGTCAGCCCGTACACGTGCGCCAACGGCACCGCGCACTGCCGCCACATGGCCAGGCGTTGCGGCAGGACCCGCTCCCCGCCGATGATCACCAGCCGGAGGTGCTCCGGCAGGCGACGGCCCAACCGGTCCAGCTCCCGCACCCACTCGTGCCAGTACGCCGTGGGCAGCTCCATCACGGTCAGCCGCTCCCGCTCGACGAGCGAGACCAGATCGTCCTCCCCGCTGAGCAGGTGCCGGGTGGGGATCACCACCGCTCCCCCGGCCAGCCAGGTCGGGAACAGCTCCTCCACCAACACGTCGAACCCGGGCGAGGCGAACTGCAGGAACCGGTCGCCGGCCCCCAGCCCGAGACGCTCCACCACGTCACGCGCGAACACCGACAGCGAGCGATGCTCGATCATCGCCCCCTTCGGGCGACCGGTCGAACCCGAGGTGTAGATCACATAGGCCAACGAGTCCAGCCCCGGTGCCGCGGCGGACCGCTCCGGCCCGGCCACGGCCGGCGCCGCGTCCGCCAGGACCACGTCGGCCGGACACGCCACGCCGGACTCCGCCAGCGCCGCCGCCAGCCGCTCCTGGGTGACCAGGACCCGTGCCCGCGCGTCGGCCATCATGAACGCCAACCGCTCCGGCGGGTACGCCGGGTCCATCGGCAGGAAGGCGCCGCCCGCCTTCAGCACGCCGAGGATCGCCACGGCCAGCCGGGGCGAGCGGTCCATCAGGACCGCGACCACGGTCTCCGGGCCCACGCCCAGGCCCCGCAGCTGGTGCGCCAGCAGGCTCGCGTCCCGGTCCAGCTCGGCGTAACTGGTCGCCACGCCGTCGCTGACCACCGCCGGCGCGTCCGGGGCCAGCGCCACGCGGCGTTCGAACAGCTCGACAAAGCCCACCTCGGCGCCGGACGGCGCCGGGGCCGGACGGGCCAGTTCCGCGATGCGGCTCGGCGCCTCGGTCATGTCGTCACCGCCGTCCGCCGGTCGTCACGCAGCACTCGTTCCAATGCCGAAAGTCCCGTCGTCAGCTCGGCGGTCGTGCCGCCGAATCCGAGCCGGACGTGGTCGCGGTAGGCGTCGCCGAAGCACTCGCCGGGCACCAGCAGGACCCGGTGCTGCTCGGCCAGGCGGCGACACGACCCCACCACATCCGGTTGGTCGAGAAGTTCCACGAACGCGGTGACCCCACCGGCGGGCGGCGTGAGCCGTACCAGGTCCGGCAGGCCGTCGGCCCAGGCGCGCAACAGCGCCAGGTTGCCCGCCGCGTGCTCGCGCTGCCGGGCAACGATCTTGTCAGCGTGCCGGACCGCCTGCTCCGCGAAGAACTCCAGCACCGGCGAGACGTACAGGGCGATGTAGTCGCGCAGCAGCGCCATGCGGGCCAGCAGTTCAGGCGGCGCGACGCACCACCCCACCCGCAGGCCGGCCAGGCCGTAGCTCTTGGAGAACGTGCCGAAGGCGATGCTCCGGTCGTACCAGGCGGTCGGCAGCGGGAGCGGGTCGGCCGCGTAGGTCAGTTCCCCGAACGCGTGGTCCCATACCAGCCAGGCGCCGGCCTCGGCGGCGATGGCGACCAGCTCCTTCTGCTCTTCGGGCGTCAGCGTCGTACCGGTGGGATTGTGGGGGAAGTTCACCACGATCATGCGCGGACCCGACGCCGTCAGCCGGCGCAGCAGCGACAGGTCAGCCGCGAAGCCGGCGTCGCGGTCCAGCGGCCATCTGGTCACCCGGCAGCCCCGCGCCGCGGCGATGTCGTGCAGCTGCTGGTAGGCCGGATCCACCACCACGATCTCGTCGCCCGGCTCGAGCGCCAGGTGCATCACCAGGTAGATCGCCTCGCTGGAGCCGTGCGTCACCATCAACCGGTCGACGTCACCGCTGGTCCACCGGTCGGCCAGCGCCGCGCGCAGCCCGGTGCCGCCGTAGCTCTCGCTGTCGTGGAACACCATCGGATCAAGGTCGGCGAGCTCGAAGCCGCACAGCTGCCTGAACTCCGCCATCGACAGGTCCCGCACCCCGCTGCTGCCGATGTCGTGGTCGACATTGTGGTAATAGTCGCGCATCCATGCCTCGAGCCGGGCGATGGCGATATCCATGTCGCGTTTCCATCCGTCCGCGGCCGCCCACCGAACGGTCGAAGGTGTGCGAAACCTGATCCGACGCAATGCGGTGGCGAGATCGCCACTCGCAACACGGTATGCGGATTCGCAGCCGGCACGGTGTCGCGTGAAGCCGGGACAGCCGACCCGCCACGCGTCGGCGATATTTTGCAGGAGCCGAATCCGCCACCAAGGGCCGTCCTACCTTCGCGTACTCCCAGCGGGAGGTCGGCGGCGGCGCCGAGGTGGAGAGGGGAAGCTATGGTAGCGACCGCGTCCGGGTTCCGGGCTTTCATGATCGTCTGGGTCGGGCAGTTCGCCTCGCTGATGGGATCAAGCCTCACCGGCTTCGCCCTAGCGATCTACGTCTACCAGCTCACCGGTTCGGCGACCACGCTCGGCGTCATCTTCGCCCTCGGCCTGTTGCCGGCGGTGCTGGCCTCCCCGATCGCGGGCTCGCTGATCGACCGGTGGGGCCCGCGCCGCACCCTCCTGGTGAGCAACGCGGGCAACATGCTGGTGACGGCCCTGCTGGCCGTACTGCTGATCACCGACACCTTCGCGGTGTGGCACGTCTACGTCATCGTCGTCGCCACGTCGGTGCTGGGCTCGCTGGAGGTTCCGGCCTTCGCCTCGCTCGCGCCGGCGCTGGTACCCAAGGAGCACCTCGGCCGCGCGAACGGCATCCGCATGTTCGCCCTGGCCGCGAGCCAGGTCCTGGGGCCCGTGATGGCCGGCTTCCTGCTGCTGGGTATCGGGCTCGACGGCATCGTGCTGGTGGACTTCCTCTCCTTCGGACTGGCCATCCTCAGCCTCATCGTGGTGCGTATCCCCCACGGCCGGCCCGCGGACGAGGCGGCCGACGGGTCCGCCACGAACCTGCTGGCGGAGTTCCGGGAAGGGTGGCGCTACGTCGGGGCCCGCCGAGGGCTTCTCGCCCTGTTGTTCTTCGTCGGTGCGGTCAACTTCAGCGCCGGCTTCCTCGAACTGTTGATCACGCCGCTCGTCCTCGCCTTCGCCTCGGCGGATGCCCTCGGCATCGTCGTGTCGATCGGCGGGCTCGGCATGGTCGTGAGCACCATCGCGGTCAGCATCTGGGGCGGTCCCCGCCGACGGGTCCGCGGCATCCTGATCCTCACGCTGGTGCTCGCGGCGGCCACCGTCGCCGGCTCGGCGCGGCCGAGCGTCGCGTTGGTGGCGGTCGCCGCGTTCGTCTACATGGGCACCCTCGGCGTCATCATCAGCGCCAACCAGGTCATCTGGCAGACCAAGGTGGAGCCTCGGGTGATGGGCCGGGTGATGGCGCTGCTGAACATGGTCGGCCTGCTCCCGCAGCTCGTCGCGAACATCCTGGCCGGCCTCGCGGTCGACCACGTCTTCGAGCCGTTCGTCGGTCGCGACGAGGTCCGCTCGCCGGCCATCGCCATGCTGGTCGGCGACGGCCCGGGTCGGGGCATCGCGCTGCTGCTGATGGTGGTCGGCGTCCTCATCGCGGTCTCGGCCGGCGTCGCCGCGATGAACCCGCGGCTGCGCCATCTGGAGGACGAGTTGCCGGACATGGTCACAGAGCCCTCCGACGACGAGCAGGACGGGAGTGGGACCCCCGACCCGACCGCCGACCCGACCGCCGCGTCGGACCCGACCGCCGCCCCCGAGCCGAGCGTGGCCCCGGCCCGGACGTGATCGGCCCGGGCCGGCGTGTGCCGCCCGGGCCGGGGTGTGAGTGCTCAGCGGTCGGTCACCCTGACCGGACACCGGCGGCGATCAGGCTCAGCAGGTGCGGCGGGGCGTCCAGAAACTGGTGGTGGCGGCCCGGCAGGACCTCGAAGGTGGTCTTGCCGCACGCCACCCACCCTGCCATCTGGTCGGGCGTGACCTCGGTGTCCTCGGTCCAGCCGATGGCCGTGATCGGACAGGTGAGCCGCGCCGGGTTGGGAACGACGTACCGCCGGCTCACCTCGATGTCGTCCCGGAGCACCTTGAGGTAGACGGCGACGAGCTCCGGGTGCGGCGTGTTGCCCTGCTCCCGGATCGCCGCCTCCAGTTCGGTGGTCAGCTGCGCGTCGCTCATCTCCAGCATCCGTCCGACCGGGCCGTCCTGCGGCGCCACCTGCGACGAGACGAACAGTCGCGCCGGCAGGCCGTCGAGTTGGACGCTCGCCTCGTACGCGGCGTAGCCCGACCAGCAGTGGCCGAAGAACGCGAAGGGCACATCCAGGTACGGCCGCAGCGCGGCGACCATGGCCGCCGTCAGCTCCTGGAACGTCTCCGGCATCCGGTCGCCGAACCGGGTCAACCGGCCGGGCAGCTCCACCGGCAGGAACTCGATGCCGTCAACCTCGGCGGGCCAGGCGCCGAACACGCTCGCACCGCAGCCGGCGTGCGGAATGCAGAACACCCGCCCGACTGCGGTGGTCGAGGGTACGCGTTGAAGCCAGCTAGTTGACATCAGCGGTTTCGGCCTCCACGGCGAAGACGGTTCCGTCGCCGCGGGGCACCGCCGAGCCGAGCACGCGGACGCGGTCGCCGGCCAGCTCCACGGTGAGGCGGCCGCCGCGTTCGGACAACTGCAGCGCGGTCAGCACATTGCGGCCCAGCCGACCGGCCCAGTACGGGGTGAGCTTGCAGTGCGCCGAGACGCACACCTGATCCTCATCCACGCCCAGCGACGGGAAGAACGTACGGGATACGAAGTCGACGTCCGACGTGCCGCGCGCCGTCACGATGTGCCCGCGGAACGGCAGCCGGGCCAGCGCCGCGAAGTCCGGTCGGACAGCGGCGACGGCCTCAGCGGACCCGACCTCCACGAGCACGTCGTCGCTGGACACCGCGCAGGCGACGACGTCGCTGATGCCCAGCGCCGAGAGCAGTCCGGCCGGCGGCTCCGCGACCGTGAGGTCGGCCCTCGGCAGGTCGATGGACACGAGGTCATCGACCCGCCGGGTGAACAGCACCCCGTTGTCGGACACGAACCGCAACACGGACCGGTCGACGTTGTCGGCAAGCGTGAACAGGTGACGCGCGCTCGCGATCGTCGCGTGGCCGCACAGGTTGACCTCCTTGTACGGCGTGAACCAGCGGACCCGGTACTCCCCCGGCGCGGTGGGCACGACGTAGGCGGTGGTGGGTACGCCGATCCGGTACGCCGTCGCCTGCATCTCCTCCACGGGCGGGAACGCCGCGTACGGGACGACGGCGGCGGGATTGCCGGCGAACCGCGCGTCCGCGAACGTGTCAACGATATGAAAGCGCATCTCCACGCTCGTACCCTCTCTGTTCCCAGCTGCGGAAGACCCCGTCGATCGCCGCACCCATCCCCCACACCTCTCGGTAGGGCGGGCCCTGCGGTCCCAGGTCGATGTCGCGTTGGCGCGCGTAGGCGGCCGTCGTCCACTCCTCGGTGGAGGGATAACGGTGGTGGTAGTCGTGATTGGGCAGGTCGCCGACCACGACGAGCAGTCGCGACGGCAGGTGGTAGCCCAGGGTGAGCCCGATCCAGCGCAACCAGGCCACGACCTGCCGGCCGGCGGGCAGCGTGCGCGCCGGTACGGGGGCGCCGCAGAACCTGGCCGAGGTGTTGGCGGCCGTGTAGTAACGGTGGCCGAACTCGGGCCGCCGCGGCGCGAGCCACTCGTGTTCACCCAGCCGGTCGAGCAACGCGCTCAGCTGGGCGAAGATGATCACCGGCAGTACGAAGGCCAGGACGAGGACCGCAACGCCGTTCGGGAACCAGAACGGCAGCGAGGCCCACCAGCCGAGCCACGCCAGGAACGCCACCCGCCGGCCGACGCCGGCGCGCAGGTTGCTCTTCGCCCGGCCGGCGAACCCGCGCCAGTAGAACACGGGCGACAGGAAGACCCGCCAGGCCCGCCGCCACTGGGCCCGGCGCGACAACCCCGGTCGGAAGCCGAGCTCCAGCAGCGACTGCACCGGCGGGTCCGCCTCGGTGGCGAAGACCTCGCGGCGGTGGTGGTTGTCGAAGTGTTCCTCTTTGAAGTCCCGGAACGTGTGGAAGGCGGACAGCACGGTCACCACCTCGCCCCAGAACCGGTCGACGCCCGCCCTGCCGGAGAATCGACGGTGCAGCGCCTGGTGGGCGATGACGAGGACCATCATGCGTTCGCCGGTGACCGTCAGCGTCCATCCGGCCAGCAACGCGAGGTACCAGTAGGGGAACATCAGCCCCACGGCCAGCGTCGACACCGTCAGGCCCGACAGGAACAGCGCCAGGGTCACCGCAAGGTACGACGCCCACGTGTGGCGCAGCAGCGGCTGCTGGCCCGGCAGTGCCTTACCGGTCTGCCAGGTCCAGAAGTGCTGGGTCCACGCGGGGAACCGCAGATAGGTCGCGCGTACGTCCTCCACCACTCACCTCGCGGCAGTGCCCACCGCGACGCCGGACTCGACCACCAGGCGGTCGAAGAAGGCCGACCACAGTTGCCACATCCGCTCCGCGGCCTCGTAGACGGCCCGTTCCTGCTCGGGGCTGAAGTCGGCCAGCAGCGCGTGGTTGGCCTCCTCCACGTGGTCGGGCTCCTGCTCGATGTGGATGGAGACCCACTCGTTGTCGGTCACGCCGGTCGTCCGCTCGATCGCCTTGCCGATGCTCGACACCATGAGCAGGTCGGTCGTCTCGGTGGCGAAGATGAACCCCAGCGCCGATTCCCGGTTCTCCGTCGAGTCCCGGTACCCGTCCACGAGCGCCGCCGTCTCCTCGTACGGCGCGGTGCCGGTGACCCGGGCGGGGTCGAATCCGCACTTCTCCATCGAGGCCGTGTAGATGACCTCGTGCGCGCGGTCCACGTTCCCGCCGCCCGCCTCCTGGTTGAGGATGCGGGTGATCGCACTCTTCGACGCGATGTCCGGCAGTACGGCAACGCACTTGGCGAGGAAGGTCGGGAAGTAGTGCAGCGGGTGCCACCATTGCTCGATCAGGATCGCGGCCTGTTCCTTGGTCAGTTCGGCGCTGTCGACCGCGGCGAAGAAGGGGTGCTCACAGAAGCTCTTGTACACAGGGCTCTCGGCTAACCGGTCGCCGAATGACACCGTCGTCTCCATTGCTCATTACTCCTTACGCGGATCGCTCGAGGGTGTAGTACCGGTGCAGCTCAAGGGTGTGTGGCAGGACGGCCGGGTCCTTACTGGCCCGGGCGATCGCCATCATGGTCTGCCAGACGAAGTCGTCGCCGCCGTCGTAGCGGAAGTGCTTCTTGATGAGGATGGCGAACACCTCCCAGAAGGTGTCCATGGTGAGCACGTTGGCGAGGCGCAACAGTTCGGCCCGGTCCTCATCGGGCAGGGGCGCACGCACGACGGTGCGGTCGGCCGGGATGCCGCCGTCATCGCCGGTGTCGACCGTCACCAGGGGTCCATCGCCGGCCCGGTCGACGAAATCAAAGATCAGGTGGGTACGGGACACGTTCGACAGGGACGCCACGGAGTGCATCTGGTACGCGTCGAAGAACCAGACCTCACCTGCCCCCATCCGATAGACGACGTTGTCCTCGCTGAAGAAGCACTGATCATGGGTGACAAGCGGGATGTGCAGGCGATGCGCCGAGCGCGACTCTTCGGGAATCTCACCGAGCTCCAGGAAGTCGCGGTGCGGCAGGATCACGCTGTTGGAGATGACCGCCAACCGTACGAAGTTGAGCCGGCTGAGGTCGGCCGTACTCGTAATGATCTCCTGGAGATACGGCAGCTGCCGGCCGTGGTCGGTGAAGGTCGCGCTGCGACCGTAGTCGTAGTTGGTGAGGACGCCGTCGCCGCTGTCGCCGCCGGTGGCCCAGAGCGTGACGCTCTTCCACGGCCCGCCGATGAGATAGTCGCTGTAGGCCTCGGAGAAGCGGAACGTCGCGCTGTGCGCCAGGTCCTTGGCGAGTCGCTCCTCGTCGAGTGGGATGGTCGCCACGTATCGCGTTCGCATGTGCTCACGCCACCCTTTCCAGTTTGTCCAGTGGGGTGAACGGCTCGCCCCAGGCGTTGTGCTTCGCTATCCGGTTGAGTTGGTAGTCGTCCTGACCGGCGATGAGCACGCTGCCGTGCTTGTCCAACTCGAAGTGGTGACCGAACTCGTCGAACCCGGTCATCCCGCCGTAGACCCGCACGTGGGTCGGCACGACGCGGATCGCGAAGCCCATCCGTTGCCGTCGGCTGACGTTGGGGTTCGAGCCGTGGATGCAACGCGCCGTGAAGATGAAGCACTGGCCGGCGCGCATCTCCAGATGCCGGACGTCCTGCTGGTCCGGGTCCCAGTCCTTGTCGATCTTGATGTCGTTGTAGTTGTAGCCGAAAAACGAGTTGTCCCGGGCCGCGCCGTTCCACTTCATCGGCGCCTTCTCGTCGTAGCGCCACTGCCGGTGACTACCGGGAATGACCTTCATACACGCGCTTTCCCTGGTGGCGTCGGTGAAGGCCACCCACGCCGTGAGTTCCATCGGCACGCCCGGCGAGTGTTCGGTCGCCTCGAGCATCCCCTTGCTGGTCTCCCCGATCGCGTAGGTCTCGACCTGGTGCCAGCCGGTGCCTGAATCGCCCGGGTTCTTGGGGAAGAACTCGGTACGCCAGCAGAGGATGTCCGATCCGATCAGCGCCTGCATCCGCCGCACGATCGCCGGTTCGGTGATGAACCTGCTCAGCCCCGGGATATCGAGGTGCCGGTCATAGTTCACCGGGTTGTCGAACACCTTGCGCGCGTTGTTCTCCGGATCGAGCAGCGCCTTGCGCTGCACCTTCCACCAGGCGGCCATCTCCTCCGGTTCCCACACGGTGAAGGGGCCGAGGTAACCCTGCTCGGCGAACGTCTTCCGCTCAGCCTCCAGGTCCAAGGCGTCAAGATCCATGATGCTCTCCCCTCGCCCCACCGGTGCGTTCCAGCGCCGCGTCGAGTTCCCTTGCCGCGTCCGCGACGTGTTCGCCCCTGATGAAGCCCCAGTGGTCGCCCGCGACCGGGATGACCGTGAACGGGCCGGCGCAGAGGCCACCCAGGGCCTCGGCGAGCCGGGCCTGCCGGTCCGCGTCGGTGCCGGCCGCCTGGAACAGGGTCAGCGGCCCGCCGTAGGGCTGCGGCTCGTACCGCATCGCCGCGCTCATGCAGGCTCGGGCGGTCTCGAGGACCGGACGCAGGTACGCCCGGGACGACCCGGCGGCTATCGGTGCCCCCATCAGCTGGAGCCACGTCTCGCCCGAGGTCAGCTCGACCAGGTCGCTCTCGGTGGTGGCGGGATCGTCCAGCCGGGCGACGACGGTGTCCAGCATCCGCAGAAACGGCGTCTGCGCCATCGGCAGGCCGGTGAGCGGATCGATCACGGGGTTGGCGTCAAACAGACCGAGGAAGTCCACGGCCGCTCCCGCAGCGGTCAACTGCTGGGCCATCTCGTAGGCCAGCACCCCGCCGAACGACCATCCGCACAGCCGGTACGGTCCGTCCGGTTCGATCAGGCGTAGCTGGTGCAGATGGACGCTGGCGATCTCGGCCAACGAGGTTCCGAAGGCGGGCGGATCACCGGTCCACCCGATGCCGAGCATCCGTACCGGCGCCTGCGAGGCGCGGGCCAACTCCCGGTAGCCGATGAGCTCGCCGCCGAGCGGGTGGACGACGTACAGGCTGCGGCCGGACGGGCCCGCGCGCAACGTAATGATCTTCGACGGCTGGTCGTGCCCCGGTTGCGGCGACGCCACCTCTGCCAACGCGGCCGTGAGGTCCGCGACGGTGCTGTAGTCCAGCAGGGTGGACAGCTCCACCGGACGCCCGAGAGCCTGCCCCAACTCGGCAACGACCCAGGTCGCCAGCAGGGAGTCGCCGCCGACGTCGAAGAAGTCGTCATCGGGGTCGAACTCGTCGTGCCCGAGCACCCGCGTCCAGATGCCGGTGATCGTGTCGGACAGCGACGGCGTCGGCCGCTCTGCCTGGTCGGGCACGGCCGGCAAGTCGAGGGCGGCCAATGCCTGGCTGTCGACCTTGCCGCTCGACGTCCGCGGCAACGCCGTCATGGTGAGGTAGCGGGCGGGCACCATGAACGCCGGCAGCAGGCCGCGCACGTGGTCCGCGATCTCCCGGTGCCCCAGCGGAGCCGCGGTCTGCAGGTAGGCCACCAGAGCCGACACGCCGTCGCCGACCTCCCGCAGGCCGACGGCCGCCGCGTCGATCCGGGGGTGGCTCGCCAACGCGTTCTCGACCTCGGCCGGTTCGATCCGGAAGCCCCGCACCTTCAGCTGAGCGTCGGACCGGCCGACGAAGTCGTACGTGCCGTCGCCGCGGGAGCGGACGAGGTCGCCGGTACGGTACACGCGCTCGCCGGGACGGGCCGGGTCGGCGACGAACCGCTCGGCGGTCAGCGCGGGATCGGCGAGGTAACCGCGCGCCAGCGCGCTGCCGGCGACGTACAGTTCGCCGACATCGCCGTCGGCAACGGCGTCGAGGCGCTCGTCGAGCACCCGGCACGAGACGCCGTCCACCGGCGCGCCGATGGACGGCACGGCCGGCCAGGCCGCGCGGTCGGCGGGCAGCGTCAGGCTCGTCACCAGATGCGTCTCGGTGGGCCCGTAGTGGTTGTCGAACCGGCAGTGCGGCACGGCCTCGAAGAGGGCCCGGATGGCCGGCGTGATGATCAGCCGCTCCCCCGCGGTGACCACGTGCGCCAGCGAGTCCGGCACCACACCGCGCCGGCCCGCCGAGACGGCCAGCAGCTGCAGGGCCACGTACGGCAGGAACAGCCGCTCGATCCGCTCCGCGACGATCGTGTCGAGCAGGGCGTCCGGGTTGCGGCGGACGTCCTCGGACGCGACGACCAGACAACCGCCGGTGGCCAGCGTCGACAGCACCTCCTGGAAGGTGACGTCGAACGACGTCGCGGTGAACTGCAGCGTACGCAGGCCGGGGGTACCGTTGGCCACCTGCCACCGGATCAACCGGGCGAGCCCCCGGTGGGTCATCGCGACGCCCTTGGGCCGGCCGGTCGAGCCCGACGTGTACAGGACGTAGGCGAGCGCGTCGAGGTCGGGCGGCGGCGCGGCGGCCCCCGGCGGCGGCGCGGCGGCCTCAGCC
>JAEZGP010000283.1 GCA_023437285.1 Actinomycetes bacterium
GTCGGCCGGGTCGATCCCGGTACGCGCGACGAGCGTCTTGAGCACCTCGGCGGCCAGGTCCACCGGATGCCAGGCGGCGAGGGCGCCGTTGCGCTTGCCGATCGGGGTACGGACGGCGTCGACAATCACCACGTCACGCAAGGCTGCTCCTCGGGCCGCACGGTTCCATTCCGCCATCCCACCTGGCCGACCCGCTCGCGCACAAAGACGAACCGCGCATCTGTCGATAGGCAGTGCCAATCGTCGCGCTGCTGCCGGCGGCACCCGGCCGACCCTATGTTCGGCTGATGGAACGCGGACTGTACGTGGACGGTCGCTGGCGCGCAGCAACCGGCGGTGGCACCGCGGACGTGGTGAACCCGGCGACCGAAACGGTGATCGGCACCGCCGCTACCGGTACGGTGGCCGACGCGGCCGACGCGGTGAGTGCGGCCCACCGGGCGTTCCACGACGGCCGCTGGTCCGGGCTCACCCCGGCCGACCGCGCCGCGGCGCTGCGCCGGCTGCACCGCACACTGACCGACCGGATCGACCACCACGTCGCGCTCTCGGTCGCCGAATCGGGTGCGCCGCGCCGCCAGGCCGGGGCGTTCGTGGCCTCCGGGCTGGCGCACCTGGAATACGCGATCGAGGTCGCGACCGGCGAACACGACCGGATGTTGCCGCCACCGCCGCGTGCGGCCGGTAGCCCGCCCCGGGTGACCGCGAGCCTGGTCCGCTGGGTGCCCGTCGGGGTGGTCGCGGCGCTCACGCCGTACAACGCGCCGCTGCTGCTGACCCTGCCGAAGGTCGCGGCGGCCCTGGCGATGGGCAACACCGTCGTGGTCAAACCCTCCCCGTACACGCCGCTGGAGATCCTCGCCCTGGCCGAGGCCGCCGACGAGGCCGGGATCCCGCCCGGCGTCCTGAACGTGGTCACCGGTAGCGCCGACGTGGGTGCGGCGTTGACCGGTGACAATCGGGTCGGCCTGGTGACATTCACCGGTTCCGACAGGGTCGGCGCACAGGTGATGGCCCAGGCGGCCCGCAACATCACGCGGGTGGTCCTGGAACTGGGCGGCAAGTCGGCGCTCGTGGTGCGGGCCGACGCCGACCTCGGGTTGGCGAGCCGGATCGGTGCCGCGAACACGACCACGCTCGCCGGTCAAGGTTGCGCACTCCTCACGCGCCACCTCGTGCATCGTCACGTACTCGCCGACTACGTGGCCGCGCTGGCAGACCATCTCGGCACGGCCGTGCTCGGTAACCCGGCCCACGAGGACACCACACTGGGCCCGCTCATCAGCGCCACACACCGCGAACGCGTGTCCACTATGGTGCGCGAGGCGATGAACCGCGGCGCGAAGGCGGCGGTCCACGGCGGTCCAACCACAGTTGATGGCAAGGGGTTCTTCCACGAGCCGGTCGTGCTCACCGGTGTCGGCAACAGCGACCCGATCGCCCGAGAGGAGATCTTCGGCCCGGTCGCGGTGGTGATCCCGTTCGACACCGACGACGAGGCGGTGGCGCTGGCGAACGACTCACCGTACGGGCTGGCCGGCACGGTGCTCTCCGCCGACCGGGTGGCGGCCGTCGCGATAGCGGAACGACTGCGCGCCGGCCGGGTGAGCGTGAACGACGGGGCGACCGCCGACGTACGGTTGCCGTTCGGCGGCTTCGGTCGCTCCGGCATCGGCCGGGAGTTCGGCCTCGAAGGCATGCTGGAGTACACGGAGATCCAGACCCTGCAGTGGTAGCCGGGTCTGGAGATCGACCCTAATCACCCTTGAGGCGGAGACGAGGTCTCCGGCTGGTCCGTTTGCTATTCGCGAAACCATCCACCGGAGACATCGCCGGAATCTGTCTACAAGATCACCGCGAGAGTCTCCTTCGGTGATACGCACGCAGTAGGGAAACTACTGAGTACCGATCACCATACCGGGCGCGATCCCCCAGATGCCCGAAATGCCAAACGCCGTGCCGTCGACTGACGCTGTCCGATGGTCGAGCTAGGTCGCACCGACCGGATGGAGGTTCGTACGGCCGGCTGGCGACATTCCGTTGTGGACTGACTAACGTCCAGAAAGCTTGTGCCGCAGGCGGGTCGCGAACGACAGACGGGGCCGGTCCGTGGCTCGTCTGACGGATCGGAGTGTCCTGTGAGCGAACCGACCGACGACTCACCTTCCGCGCTGACCGAGGCCAGCCGTGGTGCGCCGCAGGTCAAGGGCGGGTTGCTGATGTGGCTGTCCGGCGTAGACATGCGGGTACTGCAGACAGCGCCCCGGGAGCGGACGAAGTTTGTCGGCGTGGGGGGCGCCGTGCTCACCACATCGATACTGGCCGCCGTGTCATGCACCTTCGCCCTCGTGATCGGCGTGCGCGTGCCCGTCTACTGGGCGGTGCCGATCGGTGTGCTGTGGGGCCTCGCCATCATGAACCTCGACCGATGGCTGGTAACCGCAACGCCGCGCCGCGACCGCTGGTTCCAGAACCTCGTCCAGGTCATGCCCCGGCTACTGCTCGCGCTCATCATCGGCACCGTCATCTCGACACCAATGGTCCTCTGGATCTTCCAGCGTGAGATCAACAATGAGCTCGTTGTGCTCCAGCAACAGAAGGCGAGCGAGTTCCAGCACAAGCTCGACACCGACGTTCGCTACAACGGTATTCCCGACCTGCAGAAGGAGGTCGCGCACCTGCAGGGCGTGGTCAACGGCACGGTCATCGAGGAAATCCCCGATGACCCGCAGATCGACGTGCTCAAAAAAGAGTACGAGAAGCAGGACAAGGACTATCAGGCCAAGCAGGACGCGGCCACCCGCGAACACGACGGCACGGGCGGCACCGGCAATCCCGGCCCCGGCTCGGACTACTACATCAAGAAAAAGCTCGCCGACGAGGCGAAGGCGCGCCGCGACGCGGCCAAGGCCGCCTACGACAAGGCGGTCCGCCAGCACGCGAGCAAACAAAAAGAGGCGACCGTCAACGCACGTGCCAGCGCGTCTGCCGAGTTGACGAAGGCGCAGGCCGAACTGAACCGCCGCCTTGCCGACAAGAAGGCCGAGGAGCAGGCGTTCGTGGAGCGCAGCCGCGACGCCGACGGGCTGCTCGGCCGCTTGGAGGCGCTCAGCTCGCTGGTGAACACCAACGGCACGCTCAAGACCGCGTACCTGGCCCTATTGTTGTTCATCACGGCTATTGAGATCCTGCCCGTACTTGTGAAGTTTTTGATGAACCTCGGACCGCCGTCGCTGTACGACCGGGTCCTCATGCGCAGCGACCAGGCCGATGTGGCCAGCGCCGCGAGCCGGTTCGCCTACGTCGAGGAGGCCCGAAAGCAGGAGTACGAGGCACGGCTGGCCCGACACAAGGAAAACGTCGATCAGATCGTGGCTCGCTCGGACGTCGAAGCGGCCCGCCCGCGCCAGGCCACCGGACGCCGGGAACATGTGCGCACTCCCGCCCAACCGCAATACCGCGCGGACGGGTTCGCCGAGTGGCCAGACGACGAAAGCGACGTGCGAGCCCGGGGTGGCCGGGCCCCGTCCGACGAGACCCGTTGGTCCTACGGCAAATGACCTGGTCGTACGACAGCTGAAAGCCGCGAGCGGTCCCGGATGCGCAGGCCTACTTGCGGTGGCATGAGACGCGCAGTTCTGCACTATCGGCGAGAGCCTGGTCGGAGTCGGTGACGAACTTAACGTCCATCGCGTCGTCGCCTAAAGCCCGCAGGTCGTCGCGCAGATGCCACAGATAGGTCCTCAGCTCTTCGATCTGTTCCTTGTTTTCTGCTGTCTGCCGCCAGGTCACCTCTACGAGCCGCATGAGACGGATGTCGCGGACGCACTGCCGGAAGTAGTCATCAGGGTTGGCTGCTGCCTTGGAAACCGAGTCGTGCTTTATCTCGTAGATCAGTGCGGTCACGCCGGGCGGCAGCGGGGGGACCTCGTTTCTTGGCGGCGTTTCTTCCGTCGGCTGCGCCTCGGGCTCTGTGGTTGGCGCTGCGACGGCCCCGGCCGGCGGCGCCTGCGAGTTCTGCTGAGTTTCTGCTTCGCCAGACCAGACTAATACCATGACTAGTACCACGATTCCGACAACAAGAGCCACGGCCCCGAGCACCACCAGTTTGTGCCGCGTCAGATCGAGTGGCATACGCCCATGTGGCTCGTCGAAGAACGGCTCGACCGGCGGCTGCGTCTGCACAATGTCCGAAACCGCCGGCTTGTATGGCTCAAGTCGCGGCGGCTCCGCAGGCGCTGCCGGAATCAGGCGTTGGCCCGTCGTGAAAACGTTTTGCCGTGGTTCATCCGGCATCAGGGCGAGCGGGAAATCAACTGCGAACACGGCGTCGACGGTCTGCAACGCCGCCGCGACCAGAGGACTAGACGGCCGCCTGTTCAACTGATCCCGGAACAGATCGCACCACCGCTGAGCGTCGTCGCGCGAGCCCATGGGCATCGACCACTCGGCGACGGCCTGCGTCAGCCGCCGTACGTCGTCGGCCGGGCCGCGGCCGTTGATAGCCGCCCCAATGAGCTGCGCGGCCACTTGTCCAGACAGCCGCACATTCGGCACGTGGCTGTCTGCCAACTGCTGTGCGGGCCGCGACAGCCAACCCACAGCTGATTGGACCGCTCCGGTGAACTGGGGCGTTCGTTGCAGCTCGAGCTCGATCGTCGCCGTCAGCAGGCGGGCGTCGCCTACCTTCTCATCGGTATCGATCCACAGCGCGCGGGCCGCGTGGAAACCCGCTGGCTCGTGTAGCGGACCGTGGTTGACCAGGTCGCGGAGAAAGCGGCTGTATTCCGACCCGCGACCGAGCACCTCTTCGCACCGGCTCCGCAGTTCGTCGGCCCAGCCGTCGTCGCCGGGTGATGTCGCGGTGGGGAGGTCAAGGAGGTTGGCCCGCGTACGACGCTGCTTGTCGATAAGCAGCCGGAGGATCGTGTGCGACTCCTCAGCCGGCAGTCGCCGCACCGCGTCGAGTGCCTGGTCCGGTCGCTCGCCGACCCATTGACGCAGCATCTTCTCATTACGGAGCGCCTCACCGCGCCGGGCCGGGTCGGCGAGGGCCACCGCGAATGTATCGGCTGCGATGACGTTCGCCTCGGCCGAGATTTGTGCGACAAATGCCCGCATGGTCGGTGAGGCCGAACCGGTCCACCGGTACGCGGCGCCGGTCACCGCCGTGGCGACCAGGTGGCCAACTCCGCTGACGAAGTCCGGGCCGAACTGGGGCGCCAGTTGCGAGGCCTTCATCGTCGGGTGCGGCAGGTGGTACTCGACGCGGTCGTACAACTTGGCGTCGAAGTCCCGGAACGTGGCCGGCATGCCGCCGGCGACCGTCAACGCCCCCTTACGCAGGTCGTTGTCCTGCAACAGGCAGGTCGCCCAGATGCGACGGGTCGCTTCGTCAGGCGGCACGACGCCGAGCGCCCGCTCGATGATCATCGCCGCCTGGGCGGGTGTGCCGGGCAGGCGGATCACGCGCTCGTCGGTCGCGAGCCCGACGATCACCTCCTCAATGCCCTCCGCGATCATGGGCTCGGCCGGCCCGGCCGGCGGGGTGCCGTCGTCGCGGGTCAGTTCCTCCCGGCCGCGCACCCATGCGTCACGGGCCGGCAGGTGACCGGGGAGAAAGCCGAAGCGGCACGTCCCGGCCACGCCGAACCGGTCGCCGCGGCCCTGCACCGAGAAGACCCAGCACCAGGTGTCGGCGACCTGGACCTGGCGCAGCGTCCACACCGGATGTGGACTTGTGTTGCGGATGAATTCCGACGGCTGCGGTACGGGCCGATCGATGAGCTGCCGGGTGACCTCCCAGTACGCACGGTCGACGGTCTCGCCGTCGACCGGATGGCGGTCGAAGCCGCGGCCGGTCAGGTCCGCATACCGGGTAATGATGATGTCCGTCACGCCCGTACCTTTCCGAGCATCGCGAGCAGCAATTGGGTGAGCGCCGCCGAACGGTCGTCCACCCGGGGGAAGCGGTCCTTGTCGTGCATCGGCTTCAATTTGTCTTCCTTCGCGACCGGTAGGGTGGCCAGCGGCGAGCAGAGGAAGAAGCGAATGTGCTGCCACTGCTTGTTCAGCACGTTGTAGACAGGTCCCCGCAGGCCCAGGCCGTATGCAAGGCCGCAACCGACGGTCGACATGACCAGGTCTCGGGTGAGCATCCGCGGCGCCGAACCCGCGAGCATCGACCCGTCGATGTGTGGGCCGATCGCAGGCACCTCGATGTCGAGAGGTGCGAGGTTCATGTTGCGGCCGCGGATACGCACAAGATCGGCGGCGCCCTCGTGGGCCAGGTTCCAGAACGCTTCGTCGTTGGAGTAGTGATCGAGCAGGCCTTCCGCGACGTGCGCGGCGCGGGCCTCGCGGTCAGACTGCCGGGCGGTACCTGTGCCGTGGATGAAGGCGAGCACCTCGCCGGCCATGTCGTCCGCAGTGGTCATCTGCTGCGTCCAGCGGGCCGCCAGAAACAGCAGATACGCCTTCGCACCATCCAGTACAAGGCGCTCCTCGCCGAGTTTCTGCAGCGCACGAGTGCTCAGAGCCTCCCGTATAAGATCGCATTTGGTGATTGCGATGAGCATCTCCAGCGAGCTGCCCCGCTCGGTCGTGAACAGGCCGTCCACCTTCGTCAGCTCGCGGCCGATATCGCGCTGGATCTGATCGCGCGTGGTCCGTACGACCCTCGCGTTGGACTGCCGCGTCGCCCCCGGACGCAAGCTGCCTTCAAGCAGGTCGATCGACAAGGAGTGGGACTCCTCATCCTCGACGCCCAGCCATTCCGCAGCCTGCACCGCGACGGCCGGATCCACCACCCACACCAGCGCGTCGTACGCGCGCAGCTTGACACTCTCGCGGCGGTTATCCGTATCCGAGGAGAACATCTCGCCGGGCAGGTCGGCCACTCCGGTCCAGGTGCGACTCGGGCCGACGTCGGCACGCAGGACCAGTGGCTGACGCATGCCCCGGCCCCAGTTGTCCGCGCGCTGCTCGCCCGCCCGGACCGTGCGGCGTACCAGTTCTTGCATCGCGTCGTGTGCGTCGGGCAGTTCGTCGAGCAGGATACCGGCGGGCGTGGCGCGGGTGTCCGTGCCGGTGGCGGGAATGAAGTGGCCGCTGGAGAGGGTCTGCGCATACAGGCGGGTACGTACCTGCAGCGGCGTCATCTCCAGCGGACTGAGGGCACGCAGCTGGATGCGTGGCGCCGCATCGTCGAACGTCAGGTTGTCATAGTTGTCCAAGCTCTGGTTAAGGGTGCGCAGCAGCAGGTAAGTCTTGCCGCTCGCCGGGCCGCCGATCGCGGCGATCATGTTCCAGACGTCGATGCGCTCGCGCGGATCGGAGGCGTCCGTATGGCCGCCATGCAACAGCGGCGCCGCGTCGGGGAAAATGTGGCCGCCGCCGCACAACAGGTAGACGTAGTCGACCTCAAGCGTGCTGAACGCGGGATTGGTGGAGCTGGCCGGCGGATAATCCCCCTCGACCAGCTCAATCTGCCAAGGATAGCGGCCGTACCCGTCGGCCTGCCCGACACGCAACCGCGCGGTCGGGCTGACCTCGAACCGGCCAGTTCGCCCGTCACGCGGCACGCTCCCACCCAGTACCGCCGCACACACGGGACAGGTGCGCCCGAACCGGGTCAGCAGCTCGCTCTCGGCGGGCTGCGGCGGGTGCTTCCGTCGACGTAGCCGTCCCATCATGCGGTGCCGCCACCCCCTCACGTCAGTGCCTCGACGCCGACAACCAGGACTACGAGTACGAGTGACAGCGCGAGCCCCGCCACCAGGCCGATCATCGCGCCCCAGCGGTGCCCGTTGCGCTGGGCTGAACTGAGGTAGGCGGCCAGGTACGGTTCGACGCGGTCGACGGTGGCCTTGTTGGCCCGGTTACCCAGCCGGAGCCAGTCGCCGAAGGCGACGCCGAGCGCCGCGAAACGGTCGGCCGATCCGCACGCGGTGACCACACGCCGCCGCAGCCAGCTTCCTATGACCATCATTTCCCCAACCCGTACGCGCTGTAGAGCAGGATCACTGTCACCGCCAGGATCACGCCGGCGATGGCGAGCGCCGTACGCCGGGCCGCGTTGGCGGCGACGCGCAGTGCGGCCGCCTCGACGATTTCGCAGCCGTGGTCGACCAGTTCGAGCTTCACCACGGGCTTCTCCCTCGCGGTGCGCTGGATGGCACGCAGCTCGTCGTGGAACCGACGGACCTCGCCGGCCTCGGCGGCGGGCAGCGATGTCCGCACCCCGACCGCTGTGACGTGGCAACGTTTCTCGGCCTCTATAAGCCGGGCCAGCCAGTCGGCGGTACGCCAGTTGACCGACTCGGCGACGGCCGGATCGAGCGGCTCGAGGAGTACGTCGATGAGCGGCTGCCATGACCGGGTGGGGGTGTCGGGCCACTGCCGGCGCAGAATCTCGCGTGCCTGCACCGGGTCGTCGGCCGGGCGAGGGTGGTCGAAGTCGGCGGTGAGAAGGACGCCGTGCACCCAGGCCACCCCGGTGAGCGCGCCGAGGACCACCATGGCGAAGCCGAACCGGTCATGGGCCAGCAGGCTGTTCGCATCCAGCCGGTACGGCGGATGATGGGTGGTCTCCAACAGCCGCCGCCATCGGCGCACTCGGGTGGAGGCGTAGTCACCGTTGGAACGCACCAGGGTCGGCGCCACGTCAATGCCACTGGCCGCGTCGGCGTCCACGAGGACGTACCGGGACGCGCCGCGCACCAGGTACCGGCACATGTTCGCGGGCTTGATGTCGCAGTGCACGGTGCCTGACGCGTGCAGTGTGTCCAGCCCGTCGGCGACGTGCAGGAACTTCGCGAGCTGTTCGGTGGCGGGCTCGTCACGGATCGGCTCCCAGTCCACCCCGTCCACCATCGGGGAAATGGCCAGTAGCGTGCGGCCCGCCTCCTCCGGATCGATGGCGAACCACGCCGGCAGCCGCTCCTGAGCCTGGCGCAGCAGGCGTTCGGGGTCGGCTGCGATTCGGGTGGCGATCGAACCGTCGAAGCTCTCCTGCTCAAGGTCGCCGCGTACGATGTGGACGGGCACCACGGCCCACGGCGGCTGGATGCCGATCCGGGCCGGGCCGGTCAGGTGTGCGTTGGCTTTCTGCACCGCGAGAGCCTGGCGGCGCAGATACAGCCGCAGCGCCTCGGTGTCGCCCTGGTCGGCGCACCGGTATATCTTCACGTGCCATTCGGGCCAGCCGCTGGATTCGGGCGGCTCGTCAAACGCGACCGTGTACCTCACGTCGGCATGCACGGTGCGCGCCTCCCGCCGGCCGGGCACGGTAATAGGGAACTCGGTCGGGCGGGCGTGGTCAGACTCCGGCTCGCGCACCTTCAAACGGGCGGCCCAGCCGGGGCCCACCAGGCGGATCTCCAGGTACTCCACGGGTCGGTCGGTCACAGTTCGGCCTCCCAGCCAAGGTGGTAGACGAGTAGGGTCCGGCCACCCGACACGACGTACTCGATGGTTCCCTCACCCACGCACGGGTGGACCTGGCCGTACGTGAGGCGCTGACCGTCGACCAGTACCCCGTACGGCGAGCGAAGCGGCGAGCGTCGCCACGAGGCGATCCCGTGCCAGTACTGGATGTGCAGCAACGGCAGACGCGGCACCGCGCTGGCGTAGTCGGGCAGGCTGACCGGAGGACGCTGCCCGTCCCCGGGAACGCTGCGGCCCACCGGGATCCACGCCTCGTCAGATTCGAGCGCGAACGACCAGGGCCTCATGCCGGAGTATGTAAGCCGCAGCCACAACGGTGTGCGTACGCCGGCGATGTCGTCAGCCTCGACAACCTCGGGTTCAGTGTCGAAGTGGACCTGGCAGCCCGGCGGATCGAGGTCTGGCTGGACGGTGAAGTCGACGTCGGCTACGGCGCCCAGGTCCCGCTCGAGGAAGTCCTGGACGCACTCGCGGACGTCGTCGCGGACCGCCGCCAACGATCGGTTGGTCAGTACGTTCACCGTGACCGCCCGGTTCGGCGTCCGTCCCGTCTGGATCAGCACCTCGTTGCAGTACTGCTTGAGTCGGGTGTTGACCACGCGCCACACCAGTGCCTCGTAGGCCCTGTCTCCTGTCACCGCGCTCACACACCCAGCCCCGCGCAGAGTCGCTGCACCACCGCGCGGGTGCGAGCGGCACCGGCCTTCTCGTCATTTGCCTCGATGACCACAGCAAATGCCACGGGTCCATGGGTGGCCGTGTTCACGAACCCGACCAGCCAGGAGTGGACGATCACGTACTGACCCGGAGGTGCCCGCGTGCCGGCAGGCACCACTTCGTGCGTACCGGTCTTCACCCACAGCTTCGCCTTGACTGCGGCGTCGAGCCCTTCGGCCGTCCCGTCGACGGAGGTCTCGCTCAACGCGCGGGTCAGGGTGTCGGCCACCTCAGGGTCAACGGCGGACATCGACCTGCCAACCGGGTGCTCGACCTCACCGGAGCCGGGGTGGCGCACCGAGCGCAGCAGGGTCGGCGCCACGGCTGTGCCGCCGTTGGCGATCGCGGCGAGGACGGTTGCCATGGCCATCGGCGTACCCTGCACGTCCTGGCCCCCGAGCGCGTTGTTGCCGATCGCCACGCCGTCCACGTCGTCGGGCACACACGACTCCACCGTTCCGGCGCCGCGGTGCGCGAGGAACGCGGGCTTCTTCGGTTGGCAGGTGCCGACGGTCATGCCGAACTTGCGGGCCTGTTCGGCTATCGCGGGCCAGCCGAGGCGGGCGGCGAGCATGACGAACGCTGTGTTGCAGGAGACGGCGAGCGCCCTGGCGAGGGTGATGCTGCCGGTCTCCCCACCGGGGCAGGCGCCGCCGCCGGCGTTGTGGATGACCACCTCTGGCGCGAGCGGTATGGTCAGCGGTGCGTCGAGTTTGTCGTCGGGACGGCCGCCCTGGCTCAGGTACGCAGCCGCAATGATCACTTTGAACGTTGAGCCGAACCCGTACCACTTGCCGACGGCTCGGTTCACATGGGGCAGGGGCAGGTCGGCATCGAGGTCGCCACCCACATAGTCGCGCAGTGCCGCCAGGCTGTCCGCGTTGTCGGACGCGCCGGGGATGATCACCGACCACCGCCAACAATCCGGGTTCGCTTCGCCGCTGTCGGCGGCACTTTGGCAGGTGGCGTCCTCAGCGGACCCGTCAAGGCGTTCCCCCGCCAGCGGCCCGTAGTACTTGCGGTTCTTGAGGAACTGCTTGGCTGCCTCCGTGGCCTCGGCTTCCGCAGAATCAGCACGGACGGGCTCGGCATAGCCGGGTGCGGTGGCCGAGGCGAGGACGTGTCCCGTGGCCGCCTCGATGACGACGACCCCGCCGGCCATCGGCGGTGAGCCAGCAGTGCCGTCCGAGCGCAGCGAATCAACCAGGGCGTGCTGCAGTGCCGGGTCGATCGTCAGGTCCAACAGGCCGTCGGCCTCGGGATGGCCTGACGGCGCCGATAGCCGCTTGGCGAGCGTCGTACCGGCCGTCTCCTGCGTCACGTCGTCGTACGACTGGTCGAGCAGCCCTACGCCGCCGTTGCCGACCTTGAGCAGGCCGCTCAGGTCGGCGAGCGTCAACCCGGCCTCCGGAGTGCCCTCAAACGTCCAAGCTGCCGTGTCCCGATTCTGCAGCAGCACGGTGTGGTCACCCAGGCGGACCTCCACCCGGGTACGGTTGAACGCCAACCGATCCGTGGAGCAGCGCGCCGGGTCGGGCGGTGCGGATGTGAGCCCTTCGCGGGTCATATCACGCACCCGGCACACTGGCCGGGTCTCGTCGTACGCCGTGGGCAGCGGGAAGCCGGGCTTCTGGTAGGGCACGACTGTGATCACGGCAACGCATGCAAGGCACACAGTGAGCGGAACAACCGCGAGTCGGCCAGGGCGGGCTAGCGTGGGTGGCTCCACCATCCGCACCGACGGGACCTTTGACGCTGCGATCGCGGTGCCGGTGCGGCTCGCGATGAGGACGACGATGGCGATGCCGGCGAGCAGGGAGAGGGTCCACTGGCCGCCCCGGGACAGGAACGGCGCGGGGATGCCCGAGTGCGGGATGACGTTGACCGTGGCCAGGAAGACGAACAGATAGTTCCCCACGATCATGGACGCGAGCCCGGCCGCGAAGAATGCAAACCACAGTTGTCCCTGCCGGCGCCCCGCCCGCCCGTCGGGCGCCCGGGCACGGCTGGACCGCGTGGCCTGGCGCAGGGCCGCGCCGAGCATGACCACCAGGATCGAGATCAGCAGCACGGCAACGCCACCGAGCTTGTTCCATACCACGGCCAGGATGAAGTCGGTCTGCCCTGCCGGCACCATGCCCGATGCGGTATCGCGCAGCCCTCGCCCCCACAGCCCGCCGTCGGCGACCGCCGACAGCGCCCGGGCGACCTGCGAGTGCTGGCTCTCCAGGTTCGCTGCCAGCGACTGCTGACAGTAGATCTCCCCGGTCGGCGACGCCTTCGCGCCGTCGGGCACCGCGCATCCCGCGTCCCACCGGTACGCCCACGGGTCGGCCCACACGGTGGCCCGCTCCTGGATGTAGCTGGTGCCGAGCAACACGGCAGTGCCGGCGGTGCCGATCAGGATGACGGCTGCCCAGATGAAGACCCGGTACACGCTCAGCGACCTGGTCAGGCGACGCCACACGGTGGCCGGCGAGAACGTGCCGTCCTCGGTGAGGTCGGGCGACCGGCGCACCGAGTCGCTGGTTGCCGCCCAGGTTACGCCAAACGTGGCGGCCAGCGCCGGGATCACGGTACCGAAGTCCCGCCTCACCGCGCAGGTCGCGGCGACGAGCACGAACAACCCGACGGGCAACAGCATATGCCGCAGGTCCACCCACATGACCCGCGCATCGCCGCGCGACACCTGCCCCCGGAACAGCCGCCGCAGGAATCCGGCCACGTCGACCGGCCCGGTGGGGTTGAATCGGTGCCCGTACCTCGCGACCATCGCGGCGAGCACCGCGATCAGCACAATCAACCCAGCCTGGGGCGTCGCCACGCCGAGAATTGTCAGGTGCGCGCTCCCCGTCGTCGGACCGAACACTGGCGCGACAAACAACGCGAGCGCCACCAGGGAGCCGCCCGCGATGGTCCGGCCGGTGACCCCGGGAAGCTCACTGCGACGAGTGCGCCATCGGGCGACCCGCCCGTCGAACGTTCGCCGCACGCGGGCCACGGCGCCGCGCCCGGTGCCCGTACTCGTTGCGAGCCAGGCAACGGCGAGCGCGGCGGCGGCTACCACCACCGGGTACCCGACGGCGTCGCGCGCCTGCAGCCAGGCGTCAGCGGCCAGACCCGCCCCGAACGGCGAGTCCGGATCGCTGACGATCACCAAACGCACCAGCAACAGAGCGCCGATTTCGTTGAGCAACGCGGTCAGCAACACCGCGGCGACCGTCGGCCCGCTGAGTGTGGCGCTGGCCCTCCGCGCGGCCCGGGCGAGTACCGCCAGCGACACGGCGGTAAGCCCGATGATGGCCGCCACGACCATCATGATCCATATGGTGTCGGTGGACCGGCTCAGCCAGAATCCGGCCGCGATCAGCACTTGCGCGAACACGAACGGCGCCACCGCCCGAGCCACTGATCCCGCGCCGTCGTGGCTGGGGTCTACGAACACGGGCCGGGCGAGTAGCCGCCAGCACAGGACGACGGTCAACACCATTCCGGCAAGTACCGGCACGTTCGTACCAGCCGGGCCGGTGAGCCAGTCCGTCACGTCGCGCAGATCCCTCCACCGTCGCCAGCTGTCGCACCGGCGTAACCGTCAGAGACCATATTGGAGGGTGAAACGCCTCACCATCGTTCGCAAGCCGCCCTTTCCCGGCCCGTGCGGGCGGCTCACCACGCGCCAAACGGCCGCCCCTCACGGATGGTCGGCCATTTATCGCCACTCATCGAGCCCGTTCTCCGGGCGGGCATCGCTCCGGACGACCGGCTGTACGGACTCGCACAAACCTGGTAACCGGCACTACCCAAACGCCGGGCCACCGCTGCCCTTGATCGGGTTGGATCGCAGCAGCTTCGGCGGCAGATCGGCAGCCTCGAGCGGTCGAAGTGCCCGGTTCCGGGTGCCATTGGGCACTGACGAGCGAACGGTGACCGGAGGTGTACTGGTCGCGGAGGTGTGCGATGAACGCTGGTACGCAGGTTGGACGACCGCTCA
>JAEZGP010000292.1 GCA_023437285.1 Actinomycetes bacterium
GCTCTGGGCCGCGGGATCGCCCCGCCGATCCTGACCGACCGTGGGCTCACCGCCGCGGTGACTGCCCTGGCCGCCCGGAGCACCGTCCCCGTATCGCTGGACATTCCGGACCTGCCGCGCCTCGACCCGGCCACCGAGCAGACCACGTACTTCGTGATCGCCGAGTCGCTGACGAACATCGCCAAGCACAGCCACGCCAGCAGCTGCCGGGTCGCCCTGAACGTCGTCGACGACCGGATGGAGATCACGGTCACGGACGACGGGGTGGGCGGCGCTCACCCGGCGAAGGGCAGCGGCCTGGCCGGCCTGGCCGACCGGGTCCACTCGGCCGGCGGCGAGCTCAACGTGGCCAGCCCGACGGGCGGTCCGACGACCATCTACGCTGTTGTTCCGTGCCTGCGCAACGGAGCCTCCGGGTCGTAATCGCCGATGACGCGGTCCTCCTGCGGGAGGGCCTCGTCCGGCTGCTGACCGAGAACGGTCACGAGGTCGTCGAGGTGGTGGGCGACGGCCCCGCCCTGGTGCCGGCGGCCGGCGCCCACAAACCTGATGTGGCGATCGTGGACGTGCGGATGCCGCCCAGCTTCACCGACGAGGGCCTGCGCGCCGCCGTGGCGGTGCGCGGTCAGCTGCCCGGCTGCCCCATCGTGGTGCTGTCCCAGTACGTCGAGCTGTCCTACGCCGACGACCTGCTGGCCGACCGCGCGGGCGCCATCGGCTACCTGCTCAAGGACCGGGTCGCCGACGTCGCGGATTTCCTCGACACGCTCCAGCGGGTGTCCGCCGGGGCCACCGTGCTCGACCCCGAGGTCGTGTCGCAGCTGTTCGTCCGCCGCCGCGACCGCGACCCGCTCGCCGCGCTGACCGCCCGCGAGCGGGAGGTGCTCTCCCTCATGGCGCAGGGCCGGTCCAACACGGCGATCGCCCGCGAGCTGGTCGTCACCGAGGGCGCGGTCGAGAAGCACGTGACGAACATCTTCACCAAGCTCGACCTGCCCCGCGACGACGAGCAGCACCGCCGCGTGCTGGCCGTGCTCACCTACCTACGCTCGTAGCCGCTCGAGCTCGCCGCTCAGGACCTCTGCGTAGTAGTCATACTGACCTGGGTTGTCGTCGCGGGTGACGCCCCGGCTGGGCAGCTCTACGTTCATGAGCAGGTACAGGTGCATCCGGTAGAGGCCGAGCCGCAGCCGCGCGCTGTCGTCGAACACGAACGGACCGTACCCGCGTACGAACGGATTGTCCGGCTCGTCCTCGATATGCCGGAAGATGGCCGGCGAAACGAAGTCGAAGAGCGGGTCGCCCCATAGGTAACGCTCGCCGTCCACCACGCCGGTGAGGCGCAGCGTGCCGCTGTCGTCCGGCGCGGCGAGCACGTTGCCGTTCCAGCAGTCGAGCTGCACCAGCGCTGGCCGGATCACCTGTGCGAGCACCTCCGTGTGCCGGCGCACGGCCGCCCTGAAGTCGTCGGGCGGCGCGGGCAGCTTGATATCCCAGTCGACGGCATCGGCCAGCAGGTCGTCGACGAGTCCAGCGAACGCCTCAGGCCAGGTGGCGGCCGACGTACGGCCGCCGTCGTACCCGAACCGGCTGCCCGTGATCCGGTGCAGCTCGGCGACCATCGTGCCGAACTCCTCGTGCGCGGGGCCGTCGCCGTCGAACGCCTCGTGGCCCATCCGCCCTGCCGCCTCGGCATGATGGGCGAGCGGCTGGCCGGGCAGCATGGTCATGAACAGCCAGTCGCCGTCCAGCACGGCCGGGTCGCGGTCGTGGGCGAGCACCCGTGGCACCTTGAGGTGCGGGGCCCGCTCCGCGACCAGCCGGTAGTAGCGCGCCTCGGCGCCAAGCAGGTCGCGCTCGTACCGCAGCAGTCTTACGTGCGCGGGCGGCGACGTCTTGAGGACGACCGTACGTCCGTCGCCGAGGCGTACCCACCACACCGCCGCGAACCCGCCGCCGGACAGCGGACCGCAATCGACGACGCGCATCCCGTCGCCGAAGGACGCGCGGGTGAGCGACTCGATGTCCGCCGGGGTTAGGGTGCGCTGCGTCGGACTGGGGGTGACCACCGCGCCACATTAAAGGATTATTGGCCGTTCTGCAGCAGGCGTCCGACCACGCTGGGTGACGGTAACTGAGCGTGCTCGTAACACCGACGGGTCCCCACCCTTCTCGCCGTCCTTTGCTCTGCTTACTCAGAGGAAGCGGTCGCTGAGCAGCGGGGCTCTCGGCGGCCAAGATCGGCGTCCGTCACTCACCGTTACTGATGCCTATATGTAAGCAGAGCAAAGGGCTGGGGGTGGCGCGGCCCTTCACGGCGAGTGCGTGACGTTGCGTTAGATCCGCTGGACGGCGAGGGGCGGATGCCGCGTTGAGGAGGGCAGGTGGGTGGCGGCCGGACCGTCGGGTCACCCCAACCTTCGGACGTCGCCATTGCGTTTCAGGTGTCGAGGGAGGTGTCCGTGGACCCGTACGACGGTTTTGACGAGTTCGTCGCCGCGCGCAGCGCCGCACTGTCGCGCACCGCGTTCCTGCTTACCGGCGACCATCACCTGGCACAGGACCTGCTCCAGGTCGCCCTGTCGCGGGTGGCCGACCGCTGGAGGCGACTCCGCGACGGGGCTCCTGACGCGTATGCGCGCCGGATCATGGTGAACGAGCTGACGTCGTGGCGCCGCCGGCGCCGCTACCACGAGCGACCGGTTGAGGCTGTGGCTGAGGATCCGGCACCGGAGGACTGGCCATCGGCCGTGATACGCCGGGTTGTGATCGGCCGGGCGTTGGCCCGGCTGACCCCGAAGCAGCGGGCGGTCCTCGTCCTGCGCTTCTATGAGGACTTGAGTGAGGCCGCGACCGCCGAGGCACTTGGCTGCTCGCTCGGCACCGTGAAGTCCCAGACTCACCAGGCGCTGTCCCGCCTCCGCGTGGTGGCGCCGGAATTGGCCGATTTCGCGGCGAGCCGGGGGAGGTAGGAGCATGACCGCGCAGCTCAAGGACCTACTGATCGAGTACGCCGAGCAAGCGTACGTGTACGACGTGCGCGCAGCCGCGCTGACCGCCGCGCGCAAGCGCCGTACGGGTCGTCGGCTCGCAGCGACCGCCGTAGCGCTCGCCGTGCTGGCGGCGGCCGGTGGCAGCTACGCGCTGCCCGGGCGCTTTGCCACCAGCAGCCCACCCGGGACCCCTGTGCCGTCGCCCACCTCCGACACCCTCGACCTTCCGGCGTCGATCGTGCCCCAGCCGGAGGCCCAGAAGCTCCCTACCGGCAAGGGTGTGGGCCGTGGTGTACGCGTCTACCGGTTCTCGGCCGATCCGGACGCCATTTCCAGCCTGAATACTTACCTGGCAACCGCGGATGGCAGCCATTACCGGGTTGACGCGAGTTACGAGTACAGATTGTCGCCCGATGGGCGGTGGCTGGTCGGGAGCCGAGGGAATACGAGTTGGGTCGGCGATACGGTGCTGTACGACCTCTCGTCGGGGCGGTCCGTCACGATGGCCGGGAAAATGATCACCTGGTCGGCGGACAGCCGGTGGTTGGCGGTCGACCGGGTCAAGGATGCTGAGCGCAGCGAGCAGCCCGGACTGGTCGCGATCATTGATACACAGGAGCTGACCGGCCCGCCGAAGTACCTGAACCTCCGGTCGTTGCGCGGCTACCGGTTCATGGGAGTCACCGCCGAGGGCGACATTGCGCTGACCAGAAATGCCATGAATCACGCAGTTCGGATCCTCGTGGTAGATCGGCTTACGGGCAAGCCGGGCCGGGAGTTCAGCGTGGACCTGACGGACTCGTTGACCGCCAAAGAGTTGAGCGACCTTGCCTACCAATGGAGGCAGGACAGCAACCTCGGAGCTGGTCCCGAGGGAACCTTCACCTTCACCCAGGACGGGCTGCTGTATCTGCAGATTCTGACGACAAAGGCCCCTGGCTCCGGTCCCGCGGAGTCTGGTGACGTGCTCGTTATCGATCTCGCGGCGCAGCGTGTCCGCGAGCGGATCAAGCTTCCTCCGTCGATCCAGTCAAAGGACCATCGTGAGTACTGGTTGCTGCGTCAGGTGCTGCCCCAAGGCCTGCTGCTCACCCACTTCTCGACGGAGCGCCGGAAGTACTCCGTGGGGTACATCGCGTCGTTCGACCTGTACGAGCCGGCGACCGGCGTGCTGCGGGTGGTGACCGACCTGAGCGCGCTGAGCCCGCCCGTGCGGTGAAATAGACCACGCTCGACTCGCGGTAGCCGTCTGGCTACTGTGGAGGCTTGAGTCTGCAGGGGGAAGCGACGCGCTCGGGCGTACGGATCGACGCGATCGCTGTGGGCCAGACGGTCCACGGCGGGCGCCGGACCGTCGTCGATGTCTCGCTGGCTGTCGAGCCGGGCGAGGTCCTCGCCATCATCGGCGGCAGCGGGGCCGGCAAGACGACCCTGCTGGAGGTGCTCGCGGGGGTACGGGCGCCGGCCAGCGGGCGGGTGCTCGTCGACGGCGCGGCGCGGGCCGCGGTGCTCGACCAGGTCGGGTACGTGCCGCAGGACGACATCATCCACCGGGAGCTGCCGGTGGTACGGACCGTCGAGTACGCGGCCCGGCTGCGGTTGCCCGCCGGGACGCCCGACGACGTGTCGCGGCGGCGGGCCGAGGAGGTCGTCGACGCGCTCGGGCTCGGTGACCGGGCGGAACAGCGGGTCGGGTTCCTCAGCGGCGGCGAACGCAAGCGGGTCAGCATCGCCGTCGAGTTGCTCACTCGGCCGCGCGCGCTGTTCCTGGACGAGCCGACGTCCGGGCTCGACCCGGCGACCGGGGCCGGTCTCCTGCGGCTGCTGCGGCGCCTCGCCGACGACGGTACGACCGTCGTGTTCACCACGCACAGCCCTGCCGACGTCGAGCTGTGCGACCGGGTGGCGGTGCTGGCCCCGGACGGGCGCCTCGCCTTCGCAGGACGGCCAGACGACGCCCTGCGCCATTTCGGCGTCGAGCACGTCTGGCAGATCTACGAGCGCCTCGCGGACCACCGGGCCGAGCCAGCCCTTGCGGCCGGGGAACCGACGCCCGCGGTGGGGGAACCGGTGTTCGCGGTGGGGGAGCCGGTATCCACGGACCACGCGACCCGGCCAGCATCGCTGGGGCACGGGCCGTCGGGGGACGGGGCGCCGGAGGTTGGACCGTTGGGGCACGGGCCGGCGGGGGACAGAGCACCGGGGAGTAGGGCGCCGGGGGCGGTTCGGCAGTGGTGGGTGTTGACCGCGCGGACGTTCGACATCCTGCGGCGCAACAAGCTCACGCTGGCGATCCTGCTCGGGTCGCCCGTACTCATTCTTGGCATGTTCGTCATGCTGTTTCGTGCCGACGCGTTCGACTTCGCCGCGCCGGACCCGGGCACCACCGCGATGATCCTGTTTTGGATCGCGTTCGGCGGGTTCTTCTTCGGCGTGACGTACGGGCTGCTGGCGATCGTGGCCGAGCTGGCCATCCTGCGCCGCGAGCGGCTGTCGGGGCTGCGGCTCGGGCCGTACGTGCTGGCCAAGGTCACCGTCCTGCTGCCGCTGCTGGCGGCCGTGGACGCCGCGCTGCTCGGGGTCCTGCGGCTGCTGCGCCGGCTGCCCGCCCTGCCGGCCGCCGACTTCGGCGCGCTGTACCTGACGCTCGTGCTGACCTCGGCCGCCGCCCTGGGCCTGGGCCTGCTCTGCTCGGCGGCCGTCAACGACCCGTCGCAGGCGACCCTCATGCTGCCCGTCGTCTGCTTCCCCCAGGTGCTGTTCGTCGGGGCGGTCCTGCCCGTACCGGTGATGGCCGACGTGGGGCGCTGGTTCAGCTACGCCATGTCCAACCGGTGGGCCTTCGAGGCGCTCGGGCACAGCGCCGGCATCGAGCCGCTGTGGCGCGACGGTGGTTCGCCGCTCGGGCCGCCGCTGCTGGCCAGCTACGGCGACAGTTTCGCCCGGCCGGTGTGGCAGAACTGGACGATCCTCGCCGGGTTCACGGCGTTCTTCTTCGCCGTCACGGTGCTTGTCCTCGTCCGCCGCTGTGCCCCACGCCGCCGATGAGCGCCGAGGCGACGTTCCTGGCCCGCTACCCGTCCTACGGGGACGCGGCGGAGCTCGACCGGCTCCGCGCCGAGCAGTACGCCTACCTGGGCGACCACGTGTACCTCGACTACACCGGGTCGGGGCTGGCCGCCACGGCGCAACTCGACGCGCACGTCGCGCGGCTGAACGGGGCCTGCTTCGGCAACCCGCACTCCGAGAACCCGACCTCGGAGCGCTCCACCCGGCTCGTCGAGTCGGCTCGGCACGCGGTGCTGCGGTTTCTCAACGCGTCACCCGACGAGTACGCGGTCGTGTTGCCCCCGAACGCCACCGGGGCGTGCCGGCTCGTCGGCGAGGGCTACCCGTTCGGGCCCGACCGGGAACTGCTGCTCACCTACGACAACCACAACTCGGTCAACGGCGTACGGGAGTACGCGCGAGCGCGCGGCGCGCGTACCCGGTATGTGCCGTTGTCCTCGCCGGCGTTGCGCATCGACGAGGGCGAGCTGACCGCGGCCCTGGCCGAGGGAGGCGGCGGCCTGTTCGCCTTCCCGGGGCAGAGCAACTTCACCGGGGTGCGCCACCCCGTGGAGTGGATCGGGGCGGCGCACGCGCGCGGCTACGACGTGCTGCTCGACGCGGCGGCGTACCTGCCGACGAACCGGCTCGACCTGGCCGTGGTGCGGCCGGACTTCGTGGCGATCAGCTGGTACAAGGTGTTCGGCTATCCGACCGGGATCGGGTGCCTCGTGGCGCGGCGCGAGGCGCTGGCGCGCCTGCGGCGTCCCTGGTTCGCGGGCGGCACCATCCGCGCCGTCAGCGTGCACGCCGACTGGCACGAGATGATGGACGACGAGACCGCCTTCGAGGACGGGACGCTGAACTTCCTGAGCATCCCCGACGTGGAGGTCGGCATCGACTGGGTCAACGGGGTCGGCATCGACGCGATCGGCGAACGGACGCGCTGCCTGACCGGCTGGTTCCTGACGGAACTGGCCGCCCTCAGCCACGCCAACGGCCAGCCGTTGGCGCGCGTGTACGGGCCTACCGACACGGTGGGGCGTGGCGCGACGGTGGCGTTCAACCTGTTCGACCCCGCCGGCGTGATCGTCGACGAGCGCCTCGTCGCGGCCGAGTCGGCGGCGGCCGGCTTCTCGCTGCGTACGGGCTGCTTCTGCAACCCCGGGGCGGGCGAGCGCGGGTTCGGGATCACACCGACGATGTTGGCCGGGGCGTCCGACTGGGGCGTGCGCACCATCGACGGCTACCTGGCGAAGATCGGCCTGCCGACGGGCGGGGCGGTACGGGTGTCGTTCGGGATCGTCTCCACGTTCGCCGACGTCGACCGGTTCCTCCGTTTCCTCGCCGCCACCTACGTCGACCGGACCGCCACCACCGTCGACCTGCCGCCGCGTCTGCGCTGCTGAGGCGTTTGGGCCTCGCGACGCGGGGGCATATCGGGCACATGGATGCCATCGTGTTGCTCAAGGAAGACCACAAAGAGGTCGAGAAGCAGTTCAAGCTGTTCGAGAAGGCGCACAAGGACGGCGCGACGCCGGCGGCGAAGAAGAAGATCGTCGACGAGTGCATCCGGCTGCTCACCACGCACGCGTACATCGAGGAGACGCTGTTCTACCCGAAGGCGCGCGAGGCGGTCCCGCAGACCGAGGAGCACGTCCTGGAGAGCGTCGAGGAACACCACGTGGTCGCGTGGATGCTGGCGGAGTTGCAGAACACCGAGCCGAGCGACGAGCGCTATGACGCCAAGATGACCGTCCTCATGGAGAACGTGCGCCACCACGTCCAGGAGGAAGAGGAGGAGTGGTTCCCGGAGGTGCGTAAGGCCATGGGCCGCAAGGCGCTTCAGGACCTCGGCGAGGAGATGGACGCCGCCAAGCCCAACGCCCCGGCCGACCCGCTCGCCCTCTCCAGCGCCAAGGCGTAGGTTTGCCGGCCCGTTCGCGGGGAAGAGCGGGCCGTATGACGACCACGACGTGCGATGCGGTGGTGATCGGCGCGGGGCACAACGGCCTCGTGGCCGCGAACCTGCTCGCGGACGTCGGGTGGGATGTCGTCGTGCTGGAGGCGACCGCCGCGCCGGGCGGGGCGGTCGCCTCAGCCGAGATCACGGCTCCGGGTTACCTGAGCGACCTGTGCAGCGCGTTCTATCCGTTCGCGACGCTCCCCGGGCCGCTGGCGGATCTCAATCTTGACGAGTACGGGCTGGCCTGGCGCCACGCCCCGGACGTGCTGGCGCACCTGCACCCGGACGGGCGGGCCGCGGTGCTGAACCTGGACCCGCAGCGCACCGCCGCCTCGGTGGCGGAGTTCGCGAGCGCCGACGCCGAGGCGTGGCTGGCTCTCTACCGAAGCTGGATGGCGATCGGCGACCGGCTGATCGACGCGATCATGCGGCCGTTCCCGCCGGTACGAGGCGGCGCAGGGCTGTTGCGGCGGGCCCGCCTCGCGGGCGGCCTGCGGCTGGCCCGGCTGGCGGTGCTCCCGGTGCGCCGGTTCGGCGCGGAGCGGTTCGCCGGAGAAGGTGCGACGCTGCTGCTCGCTGGCGGCGCGATGCACACCGACCTGTCTCCCGACGAGGCGGGCAGCGGCCTGTACGGGTGGCTGCTCGGCATGGTCGGGCAGCAGTACGGCTTTCCCGTGCCGGCCGGCGGCGCGGGTGCGCTGACGGCGGCGCTGGTGGACCGGCTG
>JAEZGP010000301.1 GCA_023437285.1 Actinomycetes bacterium
CCACCACGGGGACCCGGTAGGCGCCGAGCCACTCCAACGCCCGATCCAGGTAGGTGTTCATGAAGACGTCGTAGGCGTGTGCCTCGTCGATGACGACGACCTTGCCGGCGAGCCCGAGGTGGCGCAGTACCAGGTGCCGGCTGCGCAGCGCGGCGAACAGCAGCTGGTCGATGGTGCCCACCACGAAGCTCGACAGCATGGTCCGCTTCGGCCCGGCGAGCCACTTGTGTACCCCGACGTCCGGGCCGTCGTCGGCCTCACCGATGCCGGTCGGCAACGGGGCCCGCAACCGGTCGTAGTCGGGGTTGAACGCGGCCTTGCCATGCGCGAGCCGCACGTCACGCGCACCCCGCCCGGGATCGTCGTCCGGCAGGCGACGTAGCCACGACAGCAGCCGGCCGAACATGGCGTCGCTGGTCGCCCGGGTCGGCAACGCGAAGTAGCAGCCGCTGGCGCCGCTGCGCCGGGCGAGGACCTCGACCGCGGCGAGCGCCGCCTCGGTCTTTCCCTCGCCCATCGCCGCTTCAATGATCATCATTCCTGGTACGGGCATGGTCTCCGCCAGCTCCGCCGCCAGGCGCTGGACCGGTCGCGGCGTTGCGCCAACGGGCAGGGCGAACCGCGCGGCGAACAGCTCATCCACTGGCTGCGCCACGGCGGCCGGCCGCCACGGCTGGGGCAGGTCCAGCTCATCCCAGCCGGCCCGCAGCCGGACCTCGTCGGAGGTGTCCAACGTGTACGGGAAGTACGCCTCGTTGCTGGCGATCCAGTCCGCCATGATGACCAACCCGGTCAGGGCCGCCTGGGCGGGCTGCGACAGCGCCACGTCCCGCCATCCGCCCAGCGCGGCGGCCGCTCCGCTGCGCTCGGTCATCCAGTGCAGCAGCTCCCGCTGCACGCCGGCCCAGGCGTCGTCGCCGAGTAGCAGACGATGAGTGTGTACGGCCAGCAGCGACTCGTCCGTGGGCGGCCTGCCGTGGTGCCCGCCGACCACCACGGCGTACGGGTCCGGATCCGACCAACCGTGATCGCGCAGCCAGTCCGTCACCACGACGTGCCCGGCAACGTCATGGCGCGCGTGGCCCCGGTCGGCCCTCACCAACGCCTCGTTGAAGACCAGGCCGTGATCACCCATCCGGCGCGCCAGGGCCGGCGCCTGGATGGCGAAGGCGGGCGTGGCCTTGCCGACGTCGTGGATGCCGGCCAGCCAGACCGCGAGCGTACGGGCGTCGGCGTCGCCGCCGGGCAGCTGATCGGCGATCACCTGCCGGACCGCCGGGCTCAACCAGGTGTCCCACAGCTGGCCGGCCACGTCGGCCGTGTCGGCCAGGTGCCGCCAGAGGGGCAGCCAGCCGACGGGTGACGTACCGCGCCGGTCGGTCTTTCCCCAGACGGAGCGCGCCGCCGCACCGAGCACCGGCACGCCGGCCGTGGTTGCGGTTGCGGTCACCGGGTGGCCGCCGGGAGGAGGGTACTGGGCGAGCCCGCGTGCGACAGGTAGAGCACGTCGCGGGCCCGCGTGAGCGCGACGAACAGCAGACACCGCTCCCGCTGCAGATCCTGCTGGTGGGCGTGGGGGTCCTCGGCCGCGGGGGTCAGCGCCGCCGGCGCCGGCAGGACCGTGGCGTCCAGTCCCACCACCGCCAGGCACTGGAACTCCAGTCCCTTCATGCGGTGCATGGTGGCGACCCGTACGCCGTTGATGCCGCGCCGGTCGTCGGCGACGTCGATGCCGGCTCCGGTCAGCGCCTTTGTGATCATGGTGACGAGCTGTCCGGTGCGGGCCGCCACGCCGATCGCGTGCGGTTCGACGTCGTGGTCGAGCCACTCACCGACCCGGTCGACCAGCGCGTCGAGTTCACTGTCCCGGTCGTCATGCCCGACCACCTCGGGGTCGGCGCCGTGCGTCTCGGAGTGGTATCCGCGCAATGTGTCCGTCTCGTCGTCGAGACCGACGACCGTCTCGCCGGCCAGAACCCGCACCGAGACCTGCAGGATCTCGTGCGTGGTGCGGTAGTTGACCGTCAGCCGGTGGGTGCGGCCACGCACCTCGATGCCGAGCTTGGCGAGCGAGACCTGACTGTCATAGATGCGCTGGTACGGGGCGGCGAGTACGAACTCGTCGTTGGGACCGGGGCGCACCAGCGCGCGGAGCAGGCGCCACTGCGCGGGGTGCAGGTCCTGCCCCTCGTCCACGACGATGTGCCGGTACCGGGCGGGCAGGCCGGCCGCGATCTGCGCCGCGTCATCGGCGATCTGCAGGTGCGTGCGCATCCGCCGCTTCGCGAGCTGGTCCACGACGGTCTGGATCGCCGCCCAGACCTCGTCGCGCTGCGCCGCGCGCAGCCCGTCGCCGCGACCCCGACGTGCCGCCGCGCGGTAGTCCTCCGCGCTGGTCAGCTGGTGGGCGAGGATCACCTGTTCCCATTCCCGGCGCAGGAACGCCCCGCTGCGGCGCGTCACCTGACCCGTGCGGGTCACCAGGGTCGGCCCTTCCTGGGCGGCCGCGGTCCACAGTCCGGACAGCGCGTCGTCGTCGGCCACCGTGACCTTGCGTGCCCCCGCGACGATCTCGTACGCCAGCTTGTCGATGCTGACCACGTCGATGCGTGACCGTACGACGGCATCGTCGGTGAGCCGGTAGAGCTGCTTGTCGAGGGCCTCCGCGAGGGCGCGGGTGAACGTCGTCAGCAGCACCTTCGACCCGTCGTCGGGCAGGCGGCGGGCGAGAAAGACCGCCCGGTGCAGCCCGGTCACCGTCTTGCCGGTCCCCGCGCTGCCCGTCACCAGCGCCGGGCCGTTGAAAACCTCCCGGTAGGCGAGATGGCGCTGCGTGGGGTGCAGGAAGACCCGCCACGCGTCGAACGGTCGCTTCAGGATCTCGGCCAGCTCCACCGGGCCGTCGACGAAGGCGATCCGGTCCGGGGTCCGCCTCGCCGCCGCCTCCAGGTCGTCGCCGTCGACGCCGGACACGATCCGGTCGGCGAGTTCCGCCCACACCTCCTCGACGGTCATGCCGGCCCCGAGTCCCGTCACCACCTGGGCCTGCGTGGGCGGGAGCAGCTCGATGATCCGGTCCAGGTCGTCCTCGGCGCTGATGCGTCGCAGCAGCCGCGCCAGCTTCTCGTCAAGGCCGAGCCGGACCAGGTCCTTCGTCGAGACGCCACCCAGGATCGCCCCGTCCGTCGTCGCGGGCAGCGACTCGTCCAGCTCGTCGATGCCGGCCTGGTCGCGCACCTCGAGGACGCCGACCGCCTGGTTGACCCCGAACTTCCGGCTCACCGCGAACGCGTTCGCGTCGTCATGGGGCTGCACGTCATAGAGCAGGTACTTGCTCCCGCCCAGCGCCAGGACGATGCCGCGGTAGAAGTTGTTGATCCGGATCGTGCGCACGTTGGGGTCCCGGGCGCCGGCGAGCTTCTCCAGATGCAGACCGGCGTGCGTGTGCTCGGCGAACTTCATGATGGCGGCGTCGACGGCTCGACGCACGGGCGGCTGCAGCCGGACATAGCGTTGGAGGAACGTGATGTCGATGCCCAGCTCGGCCATGCCCGGGCTCCTCCCCATCGGACGGTCGTGGGTTGTCGGCAGCTCGCCGTGGCCGCCGCGCCGAGGGCACGAGCGGTCAGCCGCGCGGAGCGGTCGTGGGGATGGTATACGTGAATTCTGTTTACACGCCAGGAGTATTTGGTGACGATTCACGAACAGGCGACCGTCGCGGGCTCAACCGGACGTCGGTCGCTCCACAGTGGCGGGTGTCCGGTTAGGGTAGGCGTTGTGGCGGCTGGCGTGAGCCTCAAGGGTCGGTACCGGATGGAGCCCTATCCACTCGCTCATAACGGCATGAGCGAGGTCTGGCGGGCCTGGGATATCCGGCTGGAGCGCACGGTCATCGTGAAGTTCCTCGCCGCCGGGTCCGATGTGGATCTCATGAGGAGGTTCCGCCGGGAGGCCCTCGCGACGGCGCAGCTGACCCACCCCGGCGTGCCCCGGATCTTCGATCTCGACGAGGAGGGCGGGCGCCCGTACCTCGTCCTGGAGAAGATCGACGGCATCACGCTCGCCGACCTCTCCGCCGAGCAGGGCCCGCTGCCCATCGCCTGGGTCGTCTCGATCGGCGCGCAGATCGCCGCGGTGCTCGCCGCCGCTCACCGGAGCGGCCTGGTGCACCGCGACGTCAAGCCGAGCAACGTCATGCTCGAACCCAGCGGCGCGGTGAAGGTGTTGGACTTCGGCCTGGCCGCGGCGGTGAGCGACGAGCGGTACTCCCGCATCACGCAGACGGGCCAGAGCCTCGGTACCGTCGGCTACATGGCGCCGGAGCAGATCAGCGCCGAGCCGACCGATCACCGGGCCGACCTCTACGGGTTGGGCGCCACGCTGTACCAACTGCTCACTGGGCAGCCGCCGTTCGACGGGCTCACCACGATCACCACGGCACGCCATCAGCTGCGGGAACGACCGCAGCGCACGGCCACGCTGCGCGCGGACGTCCCGGCCGACCTTGACGAGCTGGTGAACGCCCTGATGGCCGTGGACCCGGCGCACCGCCCGGCCAGCGCGGAGGACGTGCACGTCGCCCTGGCCGCGCTCAGTGCGCCCCGGCCGCCGATCCCCGGGGTGGTCAGCGACGGTCTCGACCCGGTTCGCGCGTACGCGTCCGCCATCGCGGGGCACGGGCACCCGACGTCGGCGCCGCCTCCCACGACGACCAGGGACAGACCGGCGGCGACCGCCGCCGACGCGGCGCGGCTGCTGGCCGACGGCAAGCCACTCGCGGCCGCCCGCCTCTGGCGGCAGCTGGCCGCCCGGGGCGCGGAGCGCTACGGCGAAGACCACCCCGCCGTCGTCGAGGCGCGGCGCCC
>JAEZGP010000312.1 GCA_023437285.1 Actinomycetes bacterium
AACACATGTCGGCGCGAGACGCCGTCGAGAAGTATGGAGCAGTTACGCGCTCGCCGGGTTCCCGTACGCATCGGGTACGGCGCGGTAGTGTCGATTCATGGTCAACATTGCTGACGATGTCATCGCCGCTCTCCGGTCCGGCCACGACGACCTGTCCGTCTACGTGTACAAGCTCGACGAGCGGGACCTGACCGGCCCGTCCGGCGCCAGCGAGTGGACGGTCGCGCAGGTGCTCAGCCACCTGGGCAGCGGCGCGGAGATCGCGCTGGCGACGCTGGAGCGGGCCTTGGCCGGCGGCGGGCCGGCACCGGACGGCTTCAACGAGAGCGTGTGGGACCGGTGGAACGCGATGACGCCCGTGGCGCAGCGCGACAATTTCGTCGCGGCCAATCAGCGGCTGGTCGAGCGGTACGAGTCGCTGGATGGTCGTACCCGCGAGGAACTGCGCATCGACCTGGGTTTCCTGCCTGCCCCGGTGAGCGTCGCCGACGCCGGCCGGATGCGACTGATGGAGTTCACGTTGCACACCTGGGACGTGAAGGTGAGCGCCGACCCGGCTGTCACGCTGGCGCCGGCCGCCGTGCCGCTGCTGCTCGACGGGTTCGGCCCGTTGCTCGGATGGATCGCGAAACCGGACGCCCTCGACGGGCGGGGCGCCACCTTCGCGGTGGACCTCACCGACCCCGAGCGGTCCTACGGCCTGGACCTTCATGATTCCGCCTCGCTCGGCGAGCGGCCCGACCAGCCGGACGGGGAACTACGTGCCCCCGCCGAGGCCTGGCTGCGGTTGTTGGCCGGCCGGCTGGCGCCGGCCCGTACGCCCGCGGCGGTCACCGTCAGCGGACCGCTCACTCTGGACGACCTGCGCCGCGTCTTCCCGGGGTACTGACGACCCGCCCGAAGGCTGCGGAAGTTTCGGTTTCCTCACGTGGCGGCATTGCTCATACGAGTGTGCCGCGACGTGAACTCCGTGACCGTGTCACGGAACGGAGGCGACGGCTGACGCGTTGCGTGAATGGTTCGCGAAAGCGGGCGAAACGTTTCGGGTTCCCGTTGATTTCGCAAGGGGCGACTTCGAGGCTGGAGGAATCGACATCCGTGATCATCGATCCCGGTGTCGCGTCCACCACCCCACTCGGAAGGGAGCCCCTGTGATCATCAGCTCGGGCCACTCAACGATCCGCTCCGCGGTCGTCGCGCTCACGGTGCTGGCGCTCGCGGCCGTCGCGGTGCTCACCATCATCATGCCCGCCGAGGCCGCCTCGGCCGGCGTGGAGAACGAGGGCGCCAACTGCGCCGTCTCCGTACCCGCCACGACGACCAGCAACTCCCGGCTGCCTGACCCGTTCCGCAGGATTGACGGCACCCGCATCTCCACCAGGTCGGAATGGACCTGCCGGCGTGAGGAGATCAAGCGGATGGCGGAGCGGTTCGTGTACGGCACGAAGCCCGCCAAGCCGGCGACCGTCACCGGTACGGTCTCCAGCAGCAGCATCACGGTGAACGTGTCCGACCAGGGCCGCAGCGCGAGCTTCTCGGCGAGCGTCTCGCTGCCCAGCGGCACCGGGCCGTTCCCGGCCGTCATCGTCGTGGGCGGCTTCGGCGCTGACACAGCCACGATTCGCGGTGCCGGCGTCGCCGTCATCAGCTACGACCCGCTCGCCGTCGGCCGCGAAGGCACCCCGCGCAACAACAAGCAGGGCGCGTTCTACAGCATCTACGGCAACACCAGCAGTACGGGTCTGCTGGCCGCCTGGTCGTGGGGCGCGAGCCGGATCATCGACGTGATCGAGCAATCCGGCGGCACCATCCTCAAGGGCGACGCGATCGGCGTCACGGGCTGCTCCCGGTACGGCAAAGGCGCGTTCGCGATCGGTGCGTTCGACCAGCGCATCCAGCTCACCATGCCGATCGAGTCCGGCAGCGCCGGCGTCCCGATCATGCGGGGCATCGCGGCGGAAAGCGGTGCCCAGCCGCTCAGCAGCGCGTACTCGGAGCAGCCGTGGCTCGGCGACGCGTTCAGCTCGTTCACGGGCAACCCGAACGCGCTGCCCATCGACCAGCACGAGGTCGTCGGCATGATCGCCCCGCGCGGCCTGTTCATCATGGAGAATCCCACGATCGCCTGGCTGGCCACCCGGCCCGGCAGCGTGTCGGCGCTGGCCGGGGCCGAGATCTACAAGGCCCTCGGCGCGGGCGACGCCATCTCGTACTGGTCGGCCGTCTCCGACGGCAACCACTGCGCGGTCCGCAGCGAGTGGCGCGATCCGATGCAGAAGTTCCTGCGCCGGTTCCTGCTGAAGACAGGCACCGACGCGGGCGTGTTCCGCATCGCCAGCAACGCCCAGGGCAACCTGTCACAGTGGGTGGACTGGACGACACCGACGCTGACCGGCACGACGTCGGGACCGGTGACGTCGAACCCGCCGACCAGCGCGGTGGTGACCAGCCGGCCGCCGACGAGCGCGGTGGTGACAAGTACCCCGCCGACCAGCGCCGTAGTGACCAGCGCCCCGCCGACCACCGCGACCGTGACGACGGGTGGTCCGCCGACCAGCGCCCCGCCCACCTCGTCCGGGCCGACCGGCTCGACGGACGCCTGCACGGCCACGTACCGCACGGTCAACGCGTGGCAGGGCGGCTTCCAGGGCGAGGTCACCGTCCGGGCGGGTGCCGCGTCCATCAACGGCTGGACGGTGCGCTGGACGCTGGCCAGCGGGCAGACCATCACCCAACTGTGGAGCGGCACGCTCACCACGAGCGGCTCGTCGGTGACCGTGCGGAACGTGGCGTGGAACGGGTCGCTCGGCGCCAGCGGATCCACCGCGTTCGGCTTCATCGGCAACGGCAGCGCGTCCACGCCGACGCTCACCTGCGCCAGCCCGTAACAACGAACGCTCATCGCGGGGGGGGGGACCGGGGGCCCCGGGGGGCCGGGGATCGCCCCCCCCCCCGGGGGGGGTATT
>JAEZGP010000348.1 GCA_023437285.1 Actinomycetes bacterium
GATCGGTGGGCTCCGGCGCGGAGCGCCGATCGGGAGCTGCGGCGGACTCCCCTGTGGACGGACCGCGAGGGCGGGCCGGCGCGGCGTCCCAACCCCGGCCCGTGCGCGCGCGTCGGCCGGCCATCACCTACCCGCCGGCGCTCAGAAGTCGACCGGCGGCAGCCCGGCCTCGTCGGAGGACTGCCCGACGCCGAGCTTCTCGAGGATCCGCTTCTCGATCTCGGCGGCGACGTCCGGGTTCTCCTTGAGGAAGTTGCGGGCGTTCTCCTTGCCCTGCCCCAACTGGTCGCCCTCGTACGTGTACCACGCGCCGGACTTGCGGATGATCGCCTGCTCGACACCCACGTCGATGAGCGAGCCCTCGCGCGAGATGCCCTTGCCGTACATGATGTCGAACTCGGCCTGCTTGAACGGCGAGGCCACCTTGTTCTTGACGACCTTCACCTTGGTGCGGTTGCCGACCGCGTCCGTGCCGTCCTTGAGGCTCTCGATGCGGCGCACGTCGAGGCGCACCGACGAGTAGAACTTCAGCGCCCGGCCGCCCGTCGTGGTCTCGGGGCTGTTGTGCACCATGACGCCGTCGACGAAGTAGTTGTGGCTGCCCTCGACCTCGATGTCGTAGCGGTGCATGGACCGGGTCCGCGGCTTGACGTGGATGTCGAGCACGCGCGCCGGCACGAGCGCGAGGTCGGCCGTGACGAACTCCGGCCGCACCGTGCACCGCCCCTGCCACCGCGGCAGCAGCTTGCGGGCCATCGCCTCCGGCACGTACGCCGCGATCAGCTCCTGGAACGCCGCCGACGCGGCGGTGGTGAACTGGATGACGCTGATCTGGCGGGCGCCCCGGACGGTCAGCTTGACGTCGAGCTGGTGAACGTCGCGCAGGTAGTCCACGAGCCGGTCGCGCGAGCCCTCGCTCAACGCCTCGACGCAGATCTCGATCCGGCCGCTGCCGCCCTCCGTGCGGGCCTGCAGGCCCTTCGAGCGGACGGTGAACGAGCCGTCGTCCATGTACCACACCGCGAGCGCCAACGGGGTGAGCGCCTTGAGGAACTCGTCGCTCAGGTATTTCTTGCCGTCGCCGAGATAGACCGCGCGGCGCAGCTCGTCGAGTTCGGGCAGCGGCGTGAAGTCGGCGAAGACCGCGCCCCGGGCGTCGACGCGGCGGCTGTGCTCGATGTTGGCGAGCAGCCCGACCTTCCAGTCGAGGTAGTCGGCCTGCGCGGCACCGTGGCCCAGCCGGAACCGGACCCCGGAGCGGTCGCGACGGTTCGGCGACAGGTTGCCGTCGCCCATCAGCGAGCCGAGGATGACCTGCCACTGCTGGTCGCTGAGCCGACGCGACTCCGCGAGCATGACGCGGTCGCCCACGATCAGCTCGCCGGCCTCGCGCCAGCCGCCGGGCGTACGGATCTGGTGGTTGGCGGTGGCCGCGAACTGTGCCCGGCCGTTGCCGCCGGACCGGGCGACGGTGAACTGGAGGAACTGCTCGGTGGGGCCGTTGTCGAACCAGTTCACGACGCGACGCGGCTCGATCCGGTTGGTCTGCGGATCGTAGGACAGCACCTCGACATCGAGCTTCTGGTTGACGATCTTGCCGATCTTCTCCTGGGTGCCGTCGGCGAGCGTGACCCGGGTGCCGTAGGACATGCACCCGAACATGACGCCGATCTTCTCGCGGAGCTGGTTGATGAAGATGGCCGTCGTGCCGGTGCTGTTGAGCGCGCCGGTCATCTTGCGCAGCGCCTGGCTCATGAGGCGGGCCTGCAGGCCGACGTGGCTGTCGCCCATCTCACCCTCGATCTCGGCGCGCGGCACGAGGGCGGCCACCGAGTCGATGACGATGAGGTCGATGGCGCCGGAGCGCACCAGCATGTCGGCGATCTCCAGGGCCTGCTCGCCCGTGTCGGGCTGCGAGACGAGCAGCGCGTCGGTGTCGACGCCCAGGGCCCGCGCGTAGTCGGGGTCGAGGGCGTGCTCGGCGTCGATGAACGCCGCGATGCCGCCGGCCCGCTGGGCGTTGGCGATCGCGTGCAGCGACACCGTGGTCTTGCCGGAGGACTCCGGCCCGTAGATCTCGATGACCCGGCCGCGCGGGTAGCCGCCCACGCCGAGGGCCACGTCGAGCGCGATCGAACCGGTGGGGATCACGGACATCTGGGCCACGGGGCGCTCCCCGAGGCGCATGACGGACCCCTTGCCGAACTGTTTGTCGATTTGGGCGAGGGCGAGCGTGAGCGCCTTCTCGCGGTCTGGCACACCAGCCATGTCGGAAACCCCTGAGTTCGCGGTCTTCGTAGTCTTCTTCGTCGTCACACGGGACACGCTATGCGGCGGGTCCGACAGAATCAGCGGCCGTTCGTGATCTGTGGATAGGCGCGCACCCTGTGGACAATACCCGTACACGTGTACGACGCAAGTGGGACACGCGGTTCAGTGCAGGCGGGTCGGCACCCGGTCGGGATAGGCGGCCACCACGGCCCGCCAGACGACGACCGTGTCGGTGCCGGCGGCCAGGGCCTGGCGGATGGTCCGCCCGCCGAGCTGGGACAGCACCTGGTCGCTGGCGAGGCTCGCGGCGTAGCCCGCGCCGAACGCCTCTTCCAGCCGGGCCCAGAAATCAGTCTGTCGCACCTGTCACCGCCCCCTTACGCAGACTCAGCAACCGTACGGCGGACGCCAGCAGCGGGACCAGCAGGACCGCGGCCAGCAGGGTGAGCGTCGGGTACGACGTCCAGGTCAGCACCAGCCCGGACAGCGCCCCGGCGAGCGCCCCGGACAGCCCCATGATCAGGTCGGACAGCCCCTGCACGGCCGGCCGGTTGGTGTCGCCGACCGACTCCGACAGCAGCGTCGAGCCCGCGACCATGGTGCCCGACCAGCCCATGCCCAGCAGCGTCAGGCCCACCCCGAGGCGTACGGGGTCGTGCCCGGCCGTCCCCGCGACCGCGCACGCGGCCAGTTGCAACCCCACCCCGATGAGGATCACCGCCGGCCGCCCGATGCGGTCGGTGAGCCACCCCGTGACCAGCGACACCCCGTACATGCCGGCGATGTGCAGGCTCAGCACGATGCCCACCACGCGCAGCACGTCGCCGTGCCCCTGCGCGCCGATGTGCACCGGCGTCATCGTCATCACCGCGATCATCACGGTGTGCCCGATGGTCAGCGCCGTCAGCCCGGCCCGCGCGCGCGGCGACGCCGCGATCTCGCGCAACGCCGCGCCGAAGCCGCGCCGCGGCGCGCTCACCGTCCGCGCGTTTTCGGGGGTACGGGCCGCAGCGCGCGACAGCAGCAGCGGATCGGGCCGCAGCAGCGCCCAGACGAGCGCCAGGGCCAGCACGAAGGCGCCGGCGCTGACCAGGAACGGCCCGGTGTAGCGCGCCTCACCGGCCGCGCGGGCGACGTCGTCGGCCCAGGGGGCGAGGTTGGGGCCGGCGACCGCACCGACCGTGGCCGCCCAGACCACGATCGACAGGTGCCGGCCGCGCCGGTCGGCCGGGGCCAGGTCCATGGCGGCGTAGCGCACCTGCAGGTTGGCTGCCGAGCCGCCGCCAAACAGGAACAGCCCGGCGAACAGCAGGGGCACCGAGCCACGGGTGGCCGCCACGACGACCAGTACCGCGCCGACGGCGCCGACCACGTAGGCGAGGACGAGGCCCGGCCGGCGGCCGCCTGCGCGCATGACGCGGG
>JAEZGP010000377.1 GCA_023437285.1 Actinomycetes bacterium
TGGCGCCGCCCTCGAACGGGAAGACCTGGAACGTGGACGGGTCCGGCATGGCGACCATGTCGGACTCGTAGACCCTGGCGAAACCTTCAATAGCGGAGCCGTCGAACCCGATGCCCTCCTCGAAGGCCGCCTCCAGTTCGGCGGGCGCCACCGAGACGCTCTTGAGCGTCCCGAGCACGTCGGTGAACCACAACCGCACGAAGCGGATATCGCGCTCTTCCAACGTGCGGAGCACGAACTCCTGCTGACGGTCCATGTCTCTACTCCTGCTATGCCAGGGTTGCGCGGGACCCTCCACTGGCCAGGCTCCCCACGTCTGGGTGTTCACCGTGCGAGTGTTCCGCGACGCTATTACGGGTACGTTACTCGACCGATCCTCGTGGGGATGATTCGGAAAACCAGCCACTTCCCCGGACAGGCCAGGACACCTATCATTCGACTACCGATCATTTCACCTCCTGGGGAGGTCGGACGGTGGCCACTCAATCTGCGCACGTTTCCGCAGGCCAGCCCCCATCCACCGGCGACTCGGCCCTGACTGAGCTCACCCGGGTCATCAGAAGCCAGGCAGCCGCCCGAGACCCGCGCCACGACCTCGTGTGGCAACCCCGATTCGCGTACGCCTCAGCGGTGGTGATTCTCACCGCGCTCACCGTCGTCTCGTTACCCATCTGGTTGGTCTTCTATCGGATGGCCGACGCGGATGCCAACAACGGCGCCGGACCCAACGTGGCCCACCTGGTCGCGCTCAGCATGATGCTGCTCGGCGGCCTGGTCACGGCCGGTGCCGCATGGGTGATCATCATAGAGATGCGCGGCCGGGTCCGCATGGTCGACCGCCTGGCCCAGACCAACGACCGCGAGCTACGTCCGGCCGACCTCGAACTCGTGCCGGTCGCCCCCTCCGACGAGGTGACCCAGACGCTGGTCCCCACGGCGGTGGCGCGGCCGGCGCCAGCCGGCGCCGGCCCGGCGGACACGTCGGTCGCGACCGGCGCCGTCCCGGCGGACACGTCGGTCCCGACCGGCGCCCCCACGGCGAGCACGTCGGTCCCGACCGGCGTCCTAGCGGCGGGCACGTCGGTCCAGGCGGGCACGTCGGTCCCGGGCACGTCGGTTCCGGGCACGTCGGTTCCGGCGACCCTGGAGGCGTCCGGGCATCTGCTGCACTCGTTCAGCCGGGTACTGCGGGCGTTCAGCCAACTGCCGGCGCAGGTGGCGTTGCTCGCCGTGGCGCTGAGCCTGTTCGTGGGGGCGACCCTGCTCAGCATGGACTGAACCGCACGTGGGCGGCACCACAGGCGCGCTCGACCTGGGTCTGGGTGACAATCGGTGGATGACGAATGCCCCGGACGTCCGGCTCCGCATCGCCCTGGCCCAGGTCGACCCCACCGTGGGCGACATCGGCGGCAACGCCGCGATCGTGCGCGACGTCGCCCGCCGGGCAGCCGAGGCCGGCGCGCACCTGGTGGCGTTCCCGGAGATGATGCTCACCGGGTACCCGGTGGAGGACCTGGTCTTCCGCGCCTCGTTCGTGGGCGCCTCCATCACCGGCCTGGCCCAGCTCGCCACCGACCTGCAGGCCGAGGGCCTCGGCGACCTGCCGGTCGTTGTGGGCTACCTGGACGCCGACGGGCCGACCCGGCCCGACGCCGCCACCGCCCCCGGCAGGGGTGCCCGCAACGCGTGCGCGGTGCTGCACGGCGGCAAGGTCGTCACTCGCTACTTCAAGCACCACCTGCCCAACTACGGCGTCTTCGACGAGGACCGCTACTTCGTGCCCGGCGACACCCTGCGGGTCGTGCGGCTCACCGGCGACGGCGGGCAGGTGGACGTCGCGCTGACGATCTGCGAGGACATCTGGCAGGCCGGTGGTCCGTTCACCGCCGCGGCCCAGGCCCGGGTCGGGCTCGTCATCAACATCAACGGCTCGCCGTACGAGCTGAACAAGGACGACCTGCGGCTGCCCCTGGTCCAGCGGCGGGCCCGGGAGGCCAACGCCACGGTCGCGTACCTCAACATGGTCGGCGGACAGGACGAGCTGGTCTTCGACGGCGACTCGATGGTCGTCGCCCCGGACGGGACGCTGCTCGCCCGGGCCCCCCAGTTCGCCGAGCAGCTGCTCGTACTCGATGTGGATCTTCCTGCGGCGGACCCGGACGCGCCCCACGGCGATCTGGGGCCCATGAAGATCGCGCGCACCGAGCTGGACAACCGGCCGGCCTACAGCCAGGACCGCCGGCTCGGCGACGTCGCCGAGCGCGTCAACGACGAGGCGGAGATCTGGCAGGCCCTGGTGCTGGGGCTGCGCGACTACGTGCGCAAGAACCGGTTCAAGACCGTCGTACTCGGCCTGTCGGGCGGCATCGACTCGGCCGTCGTGGCCGCCATCGCGGTCGACGCGCTCGGGCCCGAACGGGTCTACGGGGTGTCGATGCCGAGCGGCTACTCCAGCGAGCACTCCCGCGACGACGCGGCCGACCTGGCCAAACGCACCGGGCTGAACTACCTGACCGAGCCGATCCAGCCGATGGTGGACGCGTTTTTGGCCAACCTGGCGCTGTCCGGGCTGGCGGTGGAGAACCTGCAGGCCAGGGTGCGCGGCATTATCCTCATGGCGCACTCCAACCAGGACGGCCACCTCGTGCTGACCACCGGCAACAAGAGCGAGCTGGCGGTGGGCTACTCGACGCTGTACGGCGACTCGGTCGGCGGGTTCAACCCCCTCAAGGACGTACCGAAGACGATGGTGTGGCAGCTGGCCCGGTGGCGCAACGCCGACGCCGCGCGCCGCGACGCCGTGCCGCCCATCCCGGAGAACTCGATCGCCAAGCCGCCCAGCGCCGAGCTGCGCCCCGGGCAGGTCGACTCCGACTCGCTGCCCGACTACGCGGTGCTCGACGCGGTCCTCGCCGACTACGTCGATGGCGACGTGGGCCGCGACGGGCTGCTGGCCGCCGGCCACGACCCGGCGACCGTCGACCGGGTGCTGCGGATGGTCGACATCGCGGAGTACAAGCGCCGCCAGTCCGCCCCCGGACCGAAGATCTCGATCAAGGCGTTCGGCCGGGACCGGCGCCTGCCCATCACCAACCGCTTCCGCGAGGGCACCAGCTGAGAGATTCCCCGCAAAACCGCCGACCAAGCCCGCCCCGGTGGCACGATCGGCGGTAGGACCCGGGGACCGCGGACGCGGCCTCGAGGCAGACGAGGAGTCCACACATGGCCCAACCAGAAGTGGCGTCGCTGTACGGCGGCCCCGCCACCCGACGCGTCAGAGTCACCGACCTGCACGCCGCCAAGGAGCGCGGCGAGAAGTGGGCGATGCTCACCAGCTACGACCAGTACACGGCGGGGATCTTCGACGGGGCGGGCATCCCGGTCCTGCTCGTCGGGGACTCGGCCGCCAACAACGTCTACGGCTACGAGACGACCGTGGCCATCACCGCCGAGGAACTACTTCCTCTCGTACGGGCGGTGGTGCGCTCGACGAAGCGCGCCCTCGTGGTCGCCGACCTGCCGTTCGGCTCCTATGAGGAGGGCCCCGCCCAGGCGCTGCGCACCGCCGTACGGTTCATGAAGGAGGGCGGCTGCCACGCCGTGAAGCTGGAGGGCGGCCGGCGGGTAGCCGAGCAGATCGCGGCGATCACCGGGGCCGGCATCCCGGTCATGGCCCACATCGGCTTCACCCCGCAGAGCGAGCACGCCATCGGCGGCTACCGGGTCCAGGGCCGCGGCGACGCGGCGGCCGACGTCCTCGCCGACGCCCGCGCGGTGGCCGAGGCCGGCGCGTTCTCCGTCGTGCTGGAGATGGTGCCCGGCGAGGTCGCCAAGCACGTCACCCACGAGGTACGCATCCCGACCATCGGCATCGGCGCCGGCCCGGACACCGACGCGCAGGTGCTCGTCTGGCAGGACATGGCCGGCCTGCGCACCGGCAAGGCCCCCCGCTTCGTCAAGCGCTACGCCGACCTGGCCGACGTCCTCACGGACGCCACGAAGCGCTACGCCGAAGAGGTCCGCGACGGCGCCTTCCCGGCGGCCGAACACACCTTCTGAAGCCCGTACGAGCGCCGTCAGGCGACCGCGAAGGTCACCTGACGGCGCTTCGGGTCGGCGGTGACGAGGCGGACCCGGACGCGCTCGCCGAGCGGCAGGTCGCCGGTGCAGCGGGCCTTCACGGGCGGGTCGTCGAGCACGATGTCGCCGCCGCGCGGGCGGCCGTTGTCGCGGCGCTCCTCGTCAACGTCGATGACGGCGGCGTCGAACTCCTCACCGACGCGGCCGGCCAGCAGTACCGCCTCGGCCAGGTCGACGGCGCCGCGCTCGGCCGTACCCGCGACCCGGTCGGTGCGGCTCATCACTTCGGCCAGCCGGGGCAGGGCGGCACGGGCCCAGGCGGGCACCGTCACCCCGGCGTGCAGGGCCAGGCAGACCTCCGTGACGTACCGGTCGGCCAGCCGCCGCAGCGGGGCCGTGACGTGCGCGTACGGGGCGGCGACCGCGCCGTGGCCGGCGTCGGCCGGCGGGGTGCCGTCGAACGTCGTGTAGCCCGCACCGCGCATCAGTTCGGCGGCGCGGTCGACGAACGCCGCGCCGGCGGGCGTACTCACATCAAGGTTGTGCAGGACGTGGCCGGCGCCGGCCCCCTCAGGCCACGCCACCCCCAGGGATGCGGCGGCCCCGCGCAGTGAGGCGATCGCCTCGGGCCGCGGCGCGGGCATCGTGCGCAGCAGGCCGATGCCGCCCGTCAGCATGATCTGCGCGGCGGCCATGCCGGTGAGCAGGGAGATCTGCGCGTTCCACTCCTCGGCCTGGACGGGGGCGCGCAGGGTGAGCCGGAAGCCGCCGTCGTCGGGTTCGACCTCCTGCTCGGGGATCGGCAGGTTGATGGCGCCCCGGTCGAGGCCTCGCTCGATGAGCAGGTTGCCGACCGTGGGCAGCAGCGCGATGGGTTCGGGCAGTTCGCCCGCGTCGGCGGCGGCCTGCACGCCCGCGTAGTCGAGCTTGGCGCGGCTGCGGACGGTCGCGCGGGTCAGCGTGACCGCGCGGGTGGCGCCGTCGCTGTCCAGGTCGATGGTCCACAGGACGGCGAGCCGGTCGGCGTCGGGCAGCAGGCTCGCCGCCCCCTCGGACAGCACCGCGGGGTGCAGCGGCACCTTGCCGTCGGGCAGATAGATGGTCTGGCCGCGCTGCCACGTCTCGCGCTCCAGCGGGCCGCCGACGGGCACGAAGGCGGAGACGTCGGCGATGGCGTAGTGGACCCGGTAGCCGCCGTCGCCGGTCGGCTGGAGGCACACGGCCTGGTCCAGGTCGCGCGACGTGGGCGGGTCGATCGTGACGAAGGGCAGGTCGGTGCGGTCGGCGCGCCGGGGATCGGCCGGCAGCGGGCCCGCCGCCGCCACCTGCGCCTCGTGCTGCGCCGCGGGCGGGAAGCCAGTGGGCAGCTCCAGCTCGCGGCGCAGGTCGGAGAAGTCGATTTTCGGGGCGACGACGAGTCTGGTAACCACCTCATGTTCTTACCAGCGCCGCCGCCCCGGCGGCATCGGATTGTCGTCCGTACGGGCTCAGGTCGCCATCGTGCGCGACATGCTCTGCGACGCGCTCGTCGACCGGCGGCTGGGCGACCGCTTGGCCGTCCGACTCACCGTCGCGGTCGCCGTGCGGCGCGACGACGACGAGCGGGCGGGCGAGGTCTTCTTCGCCGCCGTCTTCCTGGCCGTCGCCTTCTTGGCGGGTGCGGTCTTGGCGGCCGTCGTCCGCTTGGTGGCCGGCGCCTTCTTGGCGGCGGTGCTCTTTGCCGCCGTCGTCTTCTTCGCCGTGGTCGTCTTCTTGGCCGCCGTCGTCTTCTTGGCGCCGGTGCTCTTGGCGGCCGTGGTCTTGCGGGCGGTGCCGCTCACCCGGGCGGTGGCCTTCTTCGCCGTGGTCTTCTTGGCCGCGGCCGTCGTCTTCGCCCCGGTGGTCTTCTTCGCCGCGGTCGTCTTCTTGGCGGCCGTCGTCTTCTTCGCGGCGGTCGTCTTCTTGGCCCCGGTGGTCTTCGCCGCCGTGGCCTTCTTGGCGGCCGTCGTCTTCTTGGCGGCCGTGGTCTTCTTGGCCGTCGACGTGGTGGCCGGCGCGGTCTTCTTGGCGGCCGTGGTCCGCTTGGTGGCCGGCGCCTTCTTCGCGGCGGTCTTCTTCGCGGCGGCGGTGCTCTTGCGGGCCGTGGTCTTCTTCGCGGCGGTGGTCTTCTTCGCCGCCGCCGTCTTCTTGACCGTGCTCTTGACCGCCGTCTTCTTCGCGGGCGTGGCCGCCGCCACTGTACGCTTCGAGGTGGCCTTGCGGGCCGAACTCGTACGGGTGGTGGCCGGCGCCTTCTTCGCGGCCGACTTACGCGCGGTGGTCTTCTTCGCCGCGCTCGTCGTGCTCTTGCTGGCAGCCGCGCGTTTCGCGGCCGGTCTGGTGGTGGCCCTCTTCGCAACGGCCATCTTTGCCTCCTCAGGCGTTATCTGTCGGGTCAGTCCGGCGGTGGGCCGCCGGCCGGACCCCCTCGGCGGCGTGACGTAGCCGTCACGGCTGTTCGCCCTCCCAACGGGCGTCCTCGGCGTCCCACTCCGCGTTGCGTTCGGCCACCTTGGTCAGTGCCGCTTCCGCTTCGGCCGCGGTCGGGTACGGCCCGAGACGGCGGTGCGCCGGGCAGAGGTTGTCGTCCGTCTCCACCCGGTTGTGGAACAGGCACCAGTAGTACCGGGCACCCACGCCGCTTCTCATGTCATCACTATGCACGCTGAACCTCCCATATGGTGCTCATTCATCCGAAAATTTGCCGAGACTTCCACATTAGACGTAATCCCTCGTTATGATGCCCGGCCGCCGGCGACCGCACACCTGAGCGGAAAACCGTTGCGGCACAAGGGTTTCACGACACGCCGGCCGGCGCGCGGGCACCGCTGCGGCACGCCCCGGACCTGGCCCGGCCACCCAGAAAAAACCACGCCGCGTCCGGACCCCGGCAGGGTCTGACCGGCCCTAACAGACGCGTACGCCCGTCACATATGGACTCGCCACCGCCGCAGGCACTACCGTCGGGACGACCGGCGGGTCATCGACCGACGGCGGGCCGTCCCTATGATGGTGCGACGCGCAGTGCACGTGGCGGGCCAGCGAGCGGATCGGTGCAGGGGGGAGTGCGTCGAGCGACCATGTCGACACGACAGGCGGACACGAACCCCCGGGCCGACGGAGCCGACACCCGCCCCATCATCACCGCCCGCCGCGCCCCGGGAAAGCTCGGGCCGCTGCACGTCTTCCAGTTGCTCGCCGTCGAGGTCGGCGTGGTGGCGGTACTGGTGGCCGCCGGCCAGTCCACGCTCGCCGTCATCGCCGCCGCCGTCGTGACCGTCCTCGTGCTCGCGGTCGCCCTGGCCCGCCGCAACGGCCGCTGGTGGGTGCACGACCGCATGGTCGCGTCCCGGTTGCGCCGCCGCTCCCGCACCCGCGCGCCGGAGCATCCCGACCCCCGGCTGAGCGCCCTGCGCGCGCTCGCGCCGGGCCTCGCCATCGAGAACATCGCCCTCGCCGACGACCTCTCCGTCGGCGTCGGCCGCGACGAGGCCGGCTGGTTCGGCGTCGTGGAGGTCGCCCCCGAAGCGATCGTCGCGCCGGAGACCCCGGGCGACGGCGTACCCTTCTCCGCCCTGCTGTCCGCGCTCACCGAAACCGGTCAGCCCGGCACTGTGCTGCAGGTCGTCGCCCATGCCGTGCCCGCCTCCCCCACGGCCACCCCGGCCGGCCAGTCGTACCGGCAACTGGTCGGCGACGCCGTCGTGGCCAGTGAGTACACGACGTGGATGGCCGTACGGCTCGACGAGCAGGCCCTCGCGGAGTCCGGCGCCGACCCGCTGCGCAACGCCGACCTGGCGGCCTCCGTCGTCGCGACCGTGGTCCGGCGGGTCGGCAAGACCCTGCGTCACGCGGGCGTCGCGCACCGGCTCCTCGACGCCGAAGGGCTGCTCAGCGCCCTTGCCCACGCCTGCGACCTCACCCCCGCCGCCGACGGCGCGACCGTGCGGCCCCGCGAGGACTGGTCGCTGTGGCACTCCCGCGACCTCGCCCACCGCACGTTCTGGCTGCGCGACTGGCCGCCCGCCACGCAGGCCGACACGCTGCTGCGCTGGCTCACCCGGGCGCCGGCGACCGCGACGACCGTGTCGCTCGTCCTCGTGCCGCGCGACCGCCTCGTCGACATGCGATGCCTGGTACGCCTCGCGGCGCCGGCCGACCAACTGACCGGGCTGTGCCAGCAACTCGACCGCGGCGTGCGGAAGGCCAACGCCCGGCTCCTCGCGCTCGACGGCGAGCAGGGTCTGGCCGTCTACGCGTCCGCACCGACCGGGGGTGGCGGCGGATGACACATCCCGAGTACGGCGAACGCCGGGCCCGACGCGACTCCGACGCCACCGCCGAGTGGCCGGCCGTGCCACCCGAGCAGCCGCCCCCAGCCGAGCAGCACCCGTGGGCGCCGCGACCGGCCGGTGACCCCTACGGCCCCTGGCCCGTCATCCCGTGCTCGTCG
>JAEZGP010000394.1 GCA_023437285.1 Actinomycetes bacterium
GAGGAGGCGGCGCCCCAGCCGCGCGGCGCCGGCGGGCCGGACGCCACGGCGGCGTCGCCCATCCGGCGGCGGGCCCGACGACGCAGGAAGGCGTCCAGGCCGAGCGTTGCGGACACCATGAGGATGAGGCCCGCGGCGACCACCACGATGATGGCGCGCTTGAGCTTGCCGCTCTCCGGCGTCACCTCGGCACCGTTGTTGAGGTTCTGCGCGGTGTAGCGCTGGTTCTTGGCGACCTGGTAGCGATCCTGCTGCGCCGTGACGTTCGTGTTGATCAGCGAGAAGAGCTGCTGGACCGTCGACGTCGCCTGCTGGCGGGTGGCGCCGACGACCTCGATGTTGATGATCGGCCATTCCTGGTCGATGAGGACCTTGTAGCTCTTCGAGAGGCCCTGCGCGACGAAGTCGTCCTGCACGGACTTCTGGGTGAGGGCGACGACGACCGCCTGGCCGAGCGCCTGGGCGCCCAGGTCGTCCCAGGGGTTGACCTTGCGGACCTGCTGATCGGTGCGGAGTTCGACGGTGGGCGGCACGATCAGGACGTTGCCCGTCGCCTTGTATTCCACCTTGACGAACGCCGCGGTCAGCAGCGTGGCCACGACCGTGAGGACCAGCAGTGGCATCGCCACATACCAGCGACGGAACATCATCTTGCTGATTGCCAGCAGGTCCACGGCTCCCCTATCTCGTTGCCGGATCAAGCGTCCGCAGCATTGGCGGGACCGGGCTCGGGCACGATTCACCCGCACCGCGCATCAGTTTGCTACGCGCCTGCCAATGATGCAATGTGGTGACGGACCCCCCACGTGGCCCCGACCTGCAAAAACCGGTCAGATTCGGCAGGTTCGCCGGGTCCGATGTCGCCATCTTGACAAGGCGTCGGCCGTAACCTACGCCGCGCCGAGCCGAGCGTACCTGGGTAGGGTCCAGAGTGCTTCGACCATTCGTCGAGAGGGTTTGCCGTGACGTACCTGGGCCGCCACGCACATACGGGGAAAATCGTCCGATATGCGCTGCTCGGCGCCGGCTTCCTGACCCTCGTCTCGGGTACGGCGGTCGCCACCCAGATGGTTCTGCGGCCGGCCGGCGACGTTCAGGTCGCCGAGCAGCCGGCGGCGTCACCCACGGCCAACCCGGGCGAGAGTTCCGCGCCGGTGTCGTCGCCGGCCGCCACGAGCGCGCCGCCCTCGAAGGCCACCCGCCCCCCGACGGCGGCGCCGCCGTCGAAGAAGCCGCGCACGACCGGCTGGCCGGGTGCGGACAACACGGGCGTACCGGCCGGGGTGACGCTCAGCCGGTACACCGGACCCTCGACCATTACCAGGGACGGGACCGTCATCGACGGCAAGTCGGTCACCACGTGCCTGAACATCCAGGCCAAGGGCGTGGTGATCAAGCGCTCGAAACTGACCTGCGACGGCGACACCATCGTGCGGGTCGCTCCCAACGGCGACGAACGGGCGTCGGTCACCATCGAGGACAGCGACATCGACGGTGGGCGCACCGCCATGGCGATCGGGTGGAGCAACTACACCCTGCGCCGGGTCGACATCTACAACATCAACGAGGGTCCGCGCATCGGTAACAAGGTGCTCATCGAGGACAGTTGGATCCACGGCATGGTGCTCACCAACAAGGACGACCACCAGGACGCGCTGCAGACCACGGGCGGCGTCGGCTCGATCATCCGGCACAACACCATCGACGCTATGTCACCGACCGACCACACGTTCAACGCGGCGTTCATGGTCGGCGCCGAGTTCGGGCCGCTGCGCGGGCTACGCTTCGAGGACAATCTGGTCAACGGCGGCGGGTTCAGCATCAACGTGCGCAACGACCCGCAGATGAGCGACAACATCTTCCGCCGCAACACGTTCCAGCGCGGCGGCATCTACGGCGCGGTGGTGCTGTGGGGCATCAACAGCAACACCACGCAGTGGGACAAGACGAACGTCTGGAAGGACAACGGCAAGCCGGTCGCGGTGAGCCGGCAGAACTGACGTCAGCCGCGAAGCCGCGCTCAGCCGGCCGGGCTGAGCGCGCCGTCGGCCTCGACGTACTCCTCGCCGGTCGACGGGCATACGTAGCGTCCGTCGCCCTTGGCCTGCAGCGGGACGCCGGCCCGGCCCACCCAGCCGACGCGCCGCGCCGGCACGCCGACGACGAGCGCGAAGTCCGGCACGTTCTTGGTGACCACGGCACCCGCGGCGACGAGCGCCCAGCGGCCCACGGACACCGGCGCCACGCACACGGCCCGAGCGCCGATCGCCGCGCCCTCGCCGATCGTCACGCCGACGGCCGTCCAGTCGTGGCCGGACTTGAGGCGGCCCTCGGGGGTCACCGCCCGCGGGTACTCGTCGTTGGTGAGTACGGCCGCCGGCCCGATGAACACGCCGTCGCCGAGTTGCGCCGGTTCGTACACGAGTGCGTAGTTCTGCAGCTTGCAGTTGGCGCCGAGGCGTACGCCGGGGCCGACGTAGGCGCCCCGGCCGATGTTGCAGTTCTCGCCCACGACGGCGTCCTCGCGGACCTGTGCCAGATGCCACACCGAGGTGCCGTCACCCACCTGGGCACGCTCGTCCACGTCGGCACTCGGGGCAATCTTGACCGTGGCCATGGCGTACTCCCTGACATCTCGTCGTGGCGTCGTCGGCACGTTACTCCAGCGCGCGGGCCGCCCGATCGGGCACCTCTGCCGGATTTCTGTCACCGGGTTCGCGTCGTACGAGGTCAGAAGGTAGCTTGCCAACGTCACGCCATCGCGCCTGACCACGGGCGTTGACCCGCGCCTCGGGTCCCCGAGGGACCCGCGCGGGCCTCGCCGCTGTCCGCCCCCGACTCCCTGCGAGGATCAGTGACTTCTCCGTCTGCCGACCGCGAGCCGATCGGCGTCGCCGTCGTCGGTGCCGGCTACTGGGGCCCGAACCTGGTGCGCAACTTCTCCGGCTCCGCCGCGTTCCGGCTCACCTCGGTCGTCGACCTCGACGTGGCGCGGGCCCGCAAGGTGCTCGGCGCGTACTCGACCGTCGAGGCCACCAGCGACCTGGACGCCGTGCTGGCCAACCCGGGCGTGGGCGCCGTGGCGATCGCCACGCCAGCGGGTACGCACCTGGAGGTGGCGCTCAAGGCGCTGCGCGCGGGCAAGCACGTCCTCGTGGAGAAGCCGCTCGCGGCCACGTACGCCGACGGGCTGACGCTGGTCAACGAGGCGCAGGAGCGTGGCCTGACGCTCATGTGCGACCACACGTACTGCTACACGCCGGCCGTGACGCGCATCCGCGAGGCGCTGCACTCGGGCGAACTGGGCGAACTGCACTATCTGGACTCGGTACGCATCAACCTGGGCCTCGTGCAGCGCGACATCGACGTCATCTGGGACCTCGCCCCGCACGACCTGTCGATCCTCGACTTCGTGCTGCCCGACGGGGTGTACCCCGTGTCGGTGAGCGCGCACGGTGCCGACCCCATCGGCGCCGGCAACTCCTGCGTGGGATATCTCACGCTGGCCCTCAACACCGGCGCCATCGCCCACATCCACGTGAACTGGCTCTCACCCATCAAGGTGCGCACGACGATCGTCGGCGGGTCGAAGCGGACGCTGGTCTGGGACGACCTCAACCCGACCCAGCGCATCGGCATCTACGACCGCGGCGTCGACGTGGCCACCCCGGACGAGTTGGGCGTGGACGAGCGCCGCTCCATCCAGGTCTCCTACCGCTCCGGCGACATGATCGCGCCGGCGCTGGTGGAAAAGGAGGCGCTCGGCCAGATGGTCGGCGCCTTCGCCGAGGCCATCCACACCGGCACCCCGTCGCTCACCGACGGTCGCTCCGGCCTGCGGGTTCTGGAAATCCTCGAAGCCGCCTCACGTAGTCTCGCCAACGGCGGATCCGCTATCCCCCTGGAGAATGTCCGATGACCGCAGCTGTACCCATCGCCGGCTCGCGCGCCCTGGTCACCGGTGGCGCCGGCACTATCGGCTCGCACGTGGTCGACCTGCTGGTGCGCGGCGGCGCGGCCGAGATCGTCGTGCTCGACAACTTCGTGCGCGGCCGGCAGGCCAACATCGCGTGGGCCGTCGAGAACGGCCCCGTCCGCGTCGTCGACGGCGACATCCGCGACGCGGCGCTCGTGCGCGAGCTGACGGAGGGCAAGGACCTGGTCTTCCACCTCGCCGCCATCCGCATCACGCAGTGCGCCGAGGAGCCGCGCCTGGCCAACGAGGTGCTCGTCGACGGCACGTTCAACGTGATCGAGGCGGCGCAGCAGGCGGGTGTGAAGAAGGTCATCGCCTCCTCGTCGGCCTCCGTGTACGGCCTCGCCGAGCAGTTCCCGACGACGGAGCGCCACCACCCGTACAACAACGACACGTTCTACGGCGCGGCCAAGGCGTTCAACGAGGCCATGCTGCGCAGCTTCAAGTCGATGTACGACCTGGACTACGTCGCGCTGCGCTACTTCAACGTGTACGGCCCCCGGATGGACATCTACGGCCTCTACACCGAGGTGCTCATCCGCTGGATGGAGCGCATCGAGTCGGGCACCCCGCCGCTGATCCTGGGCGACGGCCTGCAGACGATGGACTTCGTCAACGTCATCGACATCGCGCGCGCCAACATCCTGGCGGCCGAGGCCGACCTCACCGACGACGTGTTCAACATCGCCAGCGGGGAGGAGACCAGCCTCAAGGCGCTGGCCGCCGCCCTGTCCGAGGTGATGAAGTCCGACCTCGCCCCGGAGCACGGCCCGGCCCGCGCGGTCAACGGCGTGACCCGCCGGCTCGCCTCCACCGAGGCGGCCGAGAGCAAGCTCGGCTTCCGCGCCGAAATCGGGCTGCGCGAGGGCCTGCAGGGCCTGGTCGACTGGTGGCGCGCGGAGCGCGCGGCCGGCGTCGAGCAGGTGGGGGCATGACCGAGCGCAAGATCCCCGTCATGATCCCCCTCCTCGGCGAGGAGGAGGCCCAGGCCGCCGCCGAGGCGGTCCGCTCGGGCTGGGTGGCGCAGGGGCCGCGGGTGGCCGAGTTCGAGAAGCGGTTCGCCGCGCTCGTCGGCGCCGAGCACGGCGTGGCCGTCAGCTCCTGCACCACCGGGCTGCACCTCGCGCTGATCGCGGCCGGCGTGCAGGCCGGCGACGAGGTCATCGTGCCGTCGCTGTCGTTCATCGCGACCGCCAACGCGGCCCGCTACGTCGGCGCCGTGCCGGTCTTCGCGGACGTCGAGTTGGCCACCGGCAACCTGAGCGTCGAGACGATCGACGCGGTGCGCACCCCGCGCACCCGCGCGATCATCGCCGTGCACCAGGGCGGGGTGCCGTTCGACACCCAGGCCCTGCGCGCGGCCGCCGCCGACTGGGGCATCGCGCTGGTCGAGGACGCCGCCTGCGGCGCCGGCTCCACCGCGTACGGCGAGCCGGTGGGTGCCGGCTCGCTCATCTCGGCCTGGTCGTTCCACCCGCGCAAGCTCATCACCACGGGCGAGGGCGGCATGGTCACCGTCGACGACGCCGAGGTGGCCACCCGGCTGCGCCGGCTGCGCGAGCACGGCATGAACGTGTCCGCCGCCGACCGCCACGCGAGCGCGCAGCCCGTGCTGGAGGCCTACCTGGAGACGGCCTACAACTACCGCATGACCGACATCCAGGCCGCCGTCGGCTTGGTGCAGCTCGGCCGGCTCGACGGCATCGTGGCCCAGCGCCGCGCGATAGCCGAGCGTTACCAGGAACTGCTCGCCGACATCGACGGGCTGACCCCGGTGCGCGACCCGGCGTACGGCACGACGAACTACCAGTCGTTCTGGGTACTGTTCGAGCCGAGCTTCGGCGCGACCCGCGACGAGGCGCTCGCCGAGCTGGCCGCCAACGGCGTCTCGGCCCGGCGCGGCATCATGGCCTCGCACCTGGAGCCCGCGTACGCCGGCCACCCGCACATCGAGCTGCCCAACACGGAGCGCATCACCCGCGAGTCGCTCATCCTGCCGGTGCACCACGCGCTCACCGAGGACGACCAGGACCACGTCGTCGCGGTGCTGCGCAAGCTGGCGAGTCGATGACCCGCGACCTCGTCATCGTCGGGGCGGGCGGGTTAGCCCGCGAGACCGCGTGCGGGGGTCCGCGAACCCCACGAACAACGCGGTGACGCCTACGTGGCGGCTGCTCGGCTATCTCGACGACAACGAGGCGCTGCACGGCACGTACCGCACGGGGTTTGAGATCATCGGCGGCCTGAAGGCGCTGGCGGACCTGCCGGACGCGGACGTCGTGGTGTGTGTCGGCAACCCGCGCGACTACACCTCGCGGATGCGGCTCGTGGAGCGGCTCGACCTGCCGACGGAGCGCTACGCCACGGTCGTGCACCCGCTCGCCTCGGTGGGGTCGGGCTGTGTCGTCAACCCGGGCAGCGTGCTGCTCGCCGGGGTCGTGCTCACCGCCGACGTGACCGTCGGGTCGCACGTCGCGGTGATGCCGCACGCCGTGCTCACCCACGACGACGAGGTGGGCGACTTCGCCACGATCGCCTCGGGCGTACGGGTCGGCGGCGGCGCGGTGGTGGGCACGGGCGCCTACCTGGGCTCGGGGGCGCTGCTGCGCGAGGGCGTCCGCGTCGGGGCCTGGTCGCAGGTGGGCATGGGCTCGGTCGTCCTCGACGACGTACCGGCCGGCGAGGTGTGGGTGGGCACACCCGCGCGCCGGCTCCGCGACGTGTCATTCGAAATGCCGGATTTAGGGAGTCAGTAACCGTGTCCATCCCCCTCGTAGACCTGAAGGCGCAGCACGCGGAGGTGGCCGAGGAGGTCGCCATCGGGTTCAAGCGCGTCCTGGAGAACACGGCGTTCATCGGCGGCGAGGAGGTCGCGGCGTTCGAGCGCGAGTACTCGGCGTTCTCCGGCGTCGGGCACACCGTCGGCGTGGCCAACGGCACCGACGCGATCGAGCTGGCGCTGCTCGCGGCGGGCGTCAAGCCGGGCGACGGGGTGATCATGCCGGCCAACACGTTCATCGCCACGGCCGGCGCGACCGCCCGTACCGGCGCGCGCATCGTGCTGGTCGACATGGACCCCGACACGTACCTGATCGACACCGACGCCGCCCTGTCCGCGGTCGACGGCGGGACCAAGGCGATCGTCCCGGTGCACCTGTACGGCCAGCTCGCCCCCGTCGAGCGGCTGCGCGAGGGCCTCGCGGGCACCGAGGGCATCGTGATCATGGAGGACGGCGCGCAGTCGCAGGGCGCCACCCGGTTCGGCAAGGCCGCCGGCGCCGGCGGCGTCTCGTCCACCAGCTTCTACCCCGGTAAGAACCTCGGCGCGTACGGCGACGCCGGCGCGGTCGTCACCGACGACGAGGCGCTCGCCACCACCGTGCGCACGCTGGGCAACCACGGCGGGCTCAAGAAGTACGCGCACGACATCATCGGCATGAACAGCCGCCTCGACGGCCTGCAGGCCGTCGTCCTGCGCGCCAAGCTCACCCGCCTGGCCGTGTGGAACGCCGCCCGCCGCGCCGCCGCCGCCCGCTACGACGCGCTGCTCGCCGACGTCGACGTCGTCCGCCCGACGACCCTGGAGGGCAACGAGCACGTGTGGCACCTGTACGTGGTGCGCGTGCCCGGCGACGGCACCCCGGCCCGGCGCGACGAGGTGCTCGGCAAGCTCAACGCGGCCGGCATCGGCGCGGGCATTCACTACCCGCAGCCGGTCCACCTGACCCCGGCGTACGCCGGGCTCGGGTACCGGGCCGGCGCCTTCCCGCACGCGGAGGCCGCCGCCAACGAGATCCTGTCGCTGCCGCTGTACCCGCAGATCACGGTGGACCAGCAGGAGGCTGTCGTGGCGGCGCTGAAGGCGGCCCTGGCCTGACATGTACATCACGGTGCGCGACCGGCCCGGAGCGGATCAGCTCCGGTCCGGGCCGCGTGCCCGCGTCGCCTCGACGGTCGTCCTGCTGGGCGTCGTCAGCATGCTCACCGACGTCTCCTCGGAGATGGTCAACGCCGTCCTGCCGATCTACCTGACCGCCCACGTCGGCATCAGCCTGCTCGGGTACGGCATCATCGACGGGCTCTACCAGGGCGTCAGCTCGCTGGTCCGGGTGGCCGGCGGGTACGCGGCCGACCGGGGGCGCCGGCCCAAGTGGGTGGCCGTCATCGGGTACGGCCTGTCGGCCCTGTCGCGCATCGCGCTGCTGCCCGCGCAGACCATGGGTGCCATCACCTCGGTCGTCATCGCCGACCGGCTCGGCAAGGGGTTGCGCACCGCGCCGCGCGACGCGCTCATCGCCGACGCCGCCGACCCGGCCGCCCTCGGCCGCTCCTTCGGCGTGCACCGGATGCTCGACACCATCGGCGCCGCGCTCGGGCCGATCGCCGCGTTCGCGCTGCTGTTGTTGCTGCCCGACGGGTACGACGCGGTGTTCGTGGTGTCGTTCGCCGTGGCCCTGGTGGGGCTGGCGGTACTCGTCCTGTTCGTCCCGAACCGCCGCCTGGGCCGGGCCCCTTCCGCGCAGAAACCGTCGCGCCGCGACATCCTGCGGGTGCTCACCACCCCGGCGCTGCGCCGGCCGCTGCTCGCCGCCGCGCTGCTGGGGCTGCTCACCGTCGGCGACGGCTTCCTCTACCTGACCCTGCAACAGCGCGACGACCTCGCCGCCCAGTACTTTCCGCTGCTGGCCGTGGGCACCAACGTGGCGTACCTGGCGCTGGCCGTCCCGCTCGGCCGCCTCGCCGACCGGGTCGGCCGGGGCCGGGTCTTCCTCGGTGGGCACCTCGCCCTGCTGGGGGCGTACCTGGCGGCCGGGTCGCTCACCGGCGGGTGGACCGCCACGATCGTGGCGCTGGTGTTCTTCGGGGCCTACTACGCCGCCACCGACGGGGTGCTGCCGGCGCTGGTGAGCCGGCTCGTTCCGGACAACGGCAGGGCGACCGGCATCGCGGCGGCGCAGACTGTGGTGGTGGTCGCCCGGTTCGCCTCGTCGCTCGGCTTCGGCGCGCTGGCCCTGAACCTCGGTACGGCCTCGGCGCTGCTCGCCGTCGTGCCGGCGCTAGCCGTCGCCCTGCCGGTGGCCGCGTGGCTGATGCGGCCCCGCCCGGACGTCCCCGCGGAGGCGGTATGACGTCGCGTACCCGGATGGCGATCTTCGCGGCCGTCGCGGTGCTCGTCGTGCTCGGCGCGGCGGGCTACGTCGTGCGCCAGGCCGCCCACCAGCGGGCCGCCCAGCGCGCCGCCACGCCCGTGGCCACCAACGACGACCTCGCCGCCGTCACCGCCGTGCCGCACCTGGCGTTCCGCAGTACGGCGCTCGGCGACACGTACGGGCGGGTGGCGCTCGCCCCGCTCAGCGACCCGGACGGCCCGCGCACCTTCACCTCGGCCGCCTGCGAGCGCGTCTACGTGCGGGCGGACGGCGCGATCTGCCTGTCCGCGCACCGCGGCCTGGTCACCACGTACCAGTCGCAGCTGCTGGGCCCCGACTGGGACGTGCGGCGCGAGCTGCCGCTGACCGGGCTGCCCAGCCGGGCCCGCCTGTCGGCCGACGGGTCGTTCGTGGCCACCACGACCTTCGTGTACGGCGACTCGTACGCGATGCCGGGGCAGTTCTCCACCCGTACGCTCGTCAGCCGCGCGGCGGGCGGGCCGAGCGAGGACCTGGAGCAGTTCCGGCTGATGGTGGACGGAAAGCAGGTCAACGCGGCCGACCGCAACGTGTGGGGCGTGACGTTCGCCGACGGCGACGCGTTCTACGCCACGGCCGCGTCCGGCGGCACGACCTGGCTGGTGCGGGGCAGCCTGCGCGAGCGGACCCTGACCGCGCTGCGCGAGGACGTGGAGTGCCCGTCGCTGTCGCCGGACGGGACCCGCATCGCGTTCAAGAAGCACGGAGATCTGCCGGCCGGGCAGTGGCGGCTGGCCGTACTCGACCTCGCCACGATGCGCGAGACCGTACTCGCGGAGCAGCGCAACGTGGACGACCAGGCCGAATGGCTCGACGACAGCCATGTGGTCTATGGTCTGCCCCGCACCGGCGGGGCGGCGGCGACCAGCGACATCTGGGTGGTCGACGCCGATGGCGGGGGAACGCCGCGGGTCCTGGTGCACGATGCCTGGTCGCCGTCGGTGAGCCGATGACAATTCAACATTCGAGCAGGGGACCGGGCATGACCCAGAGCGCGACTGCCGCGACCGGCGGCGTTTTTGCGGACGAGCGGGAGCTCGCCGACTGCACCGCCATCATCGTCACGTACAACAGCGCGGCCGACGTGGGTGGCCTGCTCGACTCGCTGCCCGCGGCGGCGGACGGACTGCGGGTGCGCGTCCTCGTGGTCGACAACGACTCCGCCGACGACATCGCCGCGGTAGTGGCCCGCTACCCGGGCGTGCATCTCGTGCCGTCGGGCGGCAACCTGGGCTACTCAGGCGGCATCAACGTGGGCCGCCGCCACCTGGGCCCGACCCGGGCCGTACTCATCCTCAACCCGGACCTGCGGGCGGCGCCCGGGTCCATCCGGCGGCTGTGCGCGGCGTTGACCGAGCCCGGCGTCGGCGCCGTGGTGCCGCGCATGCTCGGCGAGGACGGGCACACGTCGCCGTCGCTGCGCCGCGAGCCGTCGCTGCTGCGCTCGGCCGCCGACGGCCTGCTCGGCGCCAAGTGGCGCAACCGCCCGGCCGCGCTGTCGGAGATGGTGTGGCGCACCGACGCCTACGACGTGCCGGCCAATGTGGACTGGGCCACCGGCGCGGCGCTGCTCATCGCGATCGAGGCCGACCAGCGGGTCGGCGCCTGGGACGAGGAGCGCTTCTTCCTCTACTCGGAGGAGACCGACTACTGCCGGCGG